>JAAYBH010000001.1 GCA_012718935.1 Clostridiales bacterium | reverse complement strand
GCAGGGTTACACGCTCAGGCAGATATCGGCAATACTGCCCATCGCCTATTCCACGGTTAATACGTATTGCACCTCGGCATACCGGAAGCTTGGCATTAACAGCCGGACGGAGCTTCTGCTCAAGTTCAAGGACCATATTACGAAATAGAAGTGACCTTAAAAACAGCGCCTCATTAAAACTAATGAGGCGCTGTTTTTACGGTTCAGGAGAACTAATGAATAGACGATTCCGTGGAAACAGTTCAGGGTAGAGCCATAAGCTTGGCACTGTGGATCAAAGCCCTGTAAGCGGGAGGTGAAAACTGTGAAATTATTTGAATCGTTTAGGCAGAAATGGACGCCCCGGCACGAAAGAGACGCCCCGCAGGAAGAAAGAGTGAGCGATGACGCGCCGCAAGGCGAAACATCACCGAAACTTTTAAGTGGCGAACTGCTTGAACAGCTTGCCCTGCTGACCCCGCGCGAGCGCGATCTCTTCCTTCTCCTTTTGGAAGGCTATACTCTGAAGGAATCGGCAAAACAGTTGTCCGTCAAGTATTCCACGGCAAACACGCATATGACGGGAATCTATAAAAAACTGAACGTGAATTCCCGTGCCGAACTGATCATCCGGTATCGGGACTCTGCCAAAAGGGACGGATGAGGTTCGGCATACGAAAGCGTGTATATAAACTAAAAACAATTAATATGGAGGGCATTGTTATGAAGAAAAAATTATTAACCGGCTTGCTTACGCTGATCATGATTGTGGCCATGTTCCCTGTAAGCGCGCTGGCCGCGCTGCCGGAAGGCGTACCCTCGTCGCTTGAGGCGCCCACGATCAAGAGCATTGAGCTTAGGCACTACGAGGATGGCATCCCTTACTTTGAAGCACAGGTATATTTCCCTCAGAGCGTTCTCGACCTGGACAGAGAGGCTCCCGGCGGCGGTTCCGTCTTCTGGGATTATTCCATGAAGATTGACGACGGCTCCTGGAGTGAGTTCGGCGGCGGCGGATACATCAGCGTTTATACCGACGGCGAAGACGGCGAAGCACCCGTCACTGCCGGTAACTATGCGATTACGTTCGAACCTATCGACGAGGGCAGCTTGACCTCCATCGATATTCAAAACCATTTGTATTCCTACAAGCTCCATGTCTATTATGATTACTATGAGGGCTGGCTGGATGTTCAGCCGATTTATTCCCCTGTTTCCAATACGGTGACCATCGGCTCGGGAAGCTTTTACTCCGACGCAAGCACATGGGCTGAGCCTGAGCTAAAAAAGGCGAACGAACTGGGCCTGATTCCCGATATCCTGAAGGGCGCCGACATGACAAAGCCCATCACCCGTGAGGAATTCTGCGAGCTTGCCGTGCTGCTCTATGAAAAGGTAACCGAATCCACTGCGACGCCTGCATCCTCTAATCCCTTTACTGATACAACGAACAGCCAGATACTGAAGGCGTATGCGCTGGGCATCACGACTGGCACCTCAGCCACGACCTTTTCGCCCAAAACGCTGATCAACCGGGAACAGTGCGCCACGATGCTCTTCAGGGCGATCAAGGCCATCGCACCGAATGCAGATTACAGCGTCGCGGGTGTCAAGGACTTCCCGGACCAGAAGGATATCTCCTCCTGGGCTGTGGATGGAACAAAGTACATGTCAAAACTCGGCATTATTAAGGGCGACACGTCCGGTAATTTTATGCCGAAGTCAACCACAACAGCGCAGATTGCGGCAGGCTACGGCATGGCAACCCGCGAGGCGGCAATCTTGATGACTGTAAGGACTTACGAAACCATGAATTAATAAAAAGGATTAGAAATTTAAGGCGGAGCGCTGCAAATGCGCTCCGCCGCCTGTAAGGCGGAGGTAATAAATGAAACCACTTCATTTGAAAAACAGGTATTTGACTGCTTGTCTGGTTATACTTACTCTTTTTCTCGCCCTGGTTCTCACAGGCTGCGGCGGGAGCGCGGAGAGCTCCCGCGTAAAAAGGGAGATCCCGGCCCCCGATGAAGTGTCGGAAGAACCGCAGGAGGCCGGGGCCGCGCAAGCTCCCGCATTGGACCAGACGAAGGAAGAACAGACCGCCGGTGCGCAAAAGCCGACGGGAGACGAAAAATATAAAG
>JAAYBH010000082.1 GCA_012718935.1 Clostridiales bacterium | reverse complement strand
GCAGCTCTTCGAGGTCGACAGAGACCGCTGGACTCAGGAAGCCGCCAGTATCAGAGCCTATTACGACACCCTCGGCGACAAGCTCCCCGAGGAAATCCGCAACCAGATCGACGCCCTTGATGAAAGACTGAAAAAATAAGTGTTCTATAAATAAACCGTATTATGCATCGTAGGGGCGGGTTCCAAACCCGCCCTTTCATGTGCCGCGTAACGCCGACGAGGCTCGGGCCGGTTTAGAACCGGCCCCTACATTCAAACGAAGGATCTGGCGTTTATGTCGGCGGCTATCAGCCGCCCGCGTACCCCTG
The DNA here is from genome assembly GCA_012718935.1 of Clostridiales bacterium. Classification (GTDB taxonomy): domain Bacteria; phylum Bacillota; class Clostridia; order Oscillospirales; family Oscillospiraceae; genus Sporobacter. The sequence continues at coordinate 4,110 of JAAYBH010000082.1, read as the reverse complement.
ACATGCGCGAACAACGGACCTCCGGCCATGTCATTCCCGCGAAGGCGGGAATCCACGCACCGTGCCGCGCCGCTACATCATAATCCCCCGTGCCAGCTTCCAGGAGAGGATGCGGAACACGGCGCGGTCGATCATCTCCATGGGGATGACGCCGGATCGGACGGCTTCGCGGATCGACGCATATGCGCTTTCAAAGTCGCTGAGCACCAGCATATCGTTCCCGGCCAGAACGGCCAAAACAGAAGGAGCTTCATTTGCGGCGTACTTTTTGACGGCGCCCATTCCCAGGTCATCCGTCAGAATAATGCCGGTAAAGCCAAGCTCATTTCTGAGAATAGCGTGCACTTTCGGTGACAGGGAGGCCGGGACGCCCGCGTCCATGCACTGAACTATGTTATGCGACATCAGGATGCACTCGGCGCCCGCTTCGATGCCCCTTAAAAACGGGATAAAGTCCCCTCCCGCAAAAGCGCTGTACGGGCGGTCATCCACGGCGATTCCGGTGTGGGTATCGCTGTTGCTGCCGTACCCCGGGAAATGCTTCAGCGCCGAGGACATGTTCATTTCCCCCATGGCCGTGACAACGGCCGCCACATAGTCGCCCGTTTCTGCTGCCGGCTGCCCGAGGGTACGCGGATAAATAAAGTCGCCCGGGCGGGTGGAGACATCGGCGACGGGGGCGAGATTCAGATTCAGCCCCAGCTTTTTCAAAAGGGCGGCTTTAGCGAGCGCATCCTCATGCACCGCGCCGAACCCGCCGGCTGCGAAAAGCCTCTGAGGAGACCGGAATATGTGATCGGAAAGAAACGGATTGCGGCTGATCCGAACAACGGACCCGCCCTCCTCGTCTGTGGCGATGATCAGGGGTATCCTCGCGGCGTCCTGCATGGCGTCGAGCATGGTGATGACGTCATCCGCTGTCCTGCCCCTGAAATCCGGCTCGAAAAGCACGAACCCGCCCGGCTGTGCGCTTTGAATGAATTCCTGGGCGTTCGCCTGGGGACGCCGTGCCAGAAGCATCTGCCCGATTTTCTCCTCTGCTGACATCGTCTCAAGAATCCCGTAGGCGCGCTCATAATAATCGGAGAAAATGCCGTCGTCCCGCCACGATTCCGGTATCGGAACCTTCTCGGACGGCGTCGCTGCCGGCGTGGGGGAAGGGGCGGCTGACGTCACAGCAGGGCTCTCCGGTGTGCCGGCGCCCGTCACCGGCAAGCCTGTCGGCTCCCGGCCCGGTGTTCCGCCGCACGAAGAAAACAGGACAGCAACGGCCGCGGCAATAACAAGGACCGGTATACAATTCTTAGTCGATCTTTTTTTCATATCGAATCTCCCAAAGATGCTCAAATAAACCGGAACATAATCCCCTACAGGTCATTATAACGCATTTCCGGCCTGTTCAAAAGCCACTGCGGACTGTCCTGCAGATGGAAGCGCTTCGCTTTGTACAAGAATCCGTTGACTTCTCATGAACAGAATTGTATTGTTATGCCATAACTTGCGATTTGCGGGTGTGATGACAGCTGGCAGTTTGTCGCCACAGGTGTCGTGCTGTTATACGCAGACATCACGGAGGATATCCGGGTAAGGGCGTAAATTATCCGGTTTATCATATTTAACCGCCGCATTGCGGTAGATTGGGGGCAAACAAAGTGAATAATATCCCTGAAGTCAAATTGGGCATCGTCGCCGTTTCCCGAGGTTATAATCAGCCGGGAGCGCTGCCGTATCCCGCCGAAAACCCGGTTTAAGCCATGGATAACACCTACTACATCCGGGAAATCCGGCGAATTTACGACAATTATATTGAAGAGACCATCCGGCTTGAAAAAGACCGTAAGGTGACGGAAGGGCTCATGGGCTTCGGTCAGGGACTCGGCACGCTTCCGTGCCATGATCAGTTTTCCGAGCGGCTGGAACAGGCGCTGCGTGCGTTTGAAGGCAGCGCACCGTCGTCTCAGGAAGTTCGGGAGATTCTGGAATTCATGTACGACACGCCTCTCAGGAATAAGGACAATACGCTGGCGTTCTGGATGCTGCAGGCGGTGCATTCGCTAACGGAAAAGCTCATCGGTTTTCTGTCGCCGGAGGATGCCGTCGCCCTGTCGGCGCTGTACAGGGAAGCCTACCCCAGGTCCGCCCGCATGCCGGCTCAGAAGAAGATCGCCGCGCTGCTGCAGTCCCAGGCCGGCGACAGCCCGGAACGCGGGAAAAGAAGCCTGTGGGATATCCTCAGAGGGCGCGGAAATAAATTGAATTAGAATTCAAAGTATTTAGAAAGCCTCGGGAAGGAGCGCCGGTCGTGACGCAGTATGCTTTCGGCCTTCACAAAAGACGGCAGGCTTAGCTTTCTAATAAAATATCCATTGCTTTTGCAGCTTAGAATTAATACAATACTACAGGGAGATGATATGAAAGGGGTAGGGCAATTGGATACGCTGCAGCTTAAGCTTTTTATGTCGGTATCACAGACGCTGAACTTCACCAAGACGGCAGGCGAGTTTTTCATGACGCAGCCGACGGTGTCCAACTATATCAAATCTCTTGAAAACAACCTCGGGGTCAAGCTTCTCAACAGGGACAGCCACAGCGTTTCGCTGACAGCAGAGGGGGAGGAATTCGTCGGTTACGCCAGTCAGCTGCTGACGATCCAGATGGAGGCGGAGAACAGGCTTCGAAATATCGCCGAAGGCCGTCGCGGTTATATCCGCATTGCCATGCTGTCCAGCACGGCGGAGATGTTTTCGGAATGCCTGTCCGAATTTTCCCGCGAGCAGCCCGACGTACAGGTGGATGTGGGCATTAAAGAGGGCACGGAAATGATGCGGGCCATCAGCCAGAACGCTTATGATATTTACTTTGCCAACCGGTACATGATACCGGATAACGACAGCGTCGAATACATCGTCACGGGGACAAGCCATCTGAGCCTGTTTGTCCACCGTGATATCGCCGATAAAATCGATTTATACGACTGGTCGACGCTGAACGGGCATCATTTTGTCTCCGTCCCGGAGACGGACTTCGCGCTCTCCGGCCAGATCAAAACCATATGTGCCAACAGGGGTATTGTTCCGGACATCATCAATTACTATAATCGGGCGGATACGCTGCTGATGGCTGTCAATACCGGCATCGGGATGGCGATTCTGCCGCCGGCACTGACGTATTATTACAATTTTCCCAATGTGGTTTCCATTCCGATTGACGGTGACGACGCTGTTATCAACTCGACGGTCGCCTGGAATAAAGGCCTCGGAAATCCCGACGCGTTAAAATTCCTGCAGCTCGAAGCGCTGAAAAAGCTGCAGTAAGGCTTAAATATCTCTCGCAGGGTCGCCGTCCTCGGCGACCATTTGTCATTTTTCAGCATCCCATACGAAATTATTATCGCCCTATAAGGAACACTTTTTGACAATCCTATTTCCTTAATTTATAATAAAAATGGCGGGTTAGCCGCATAATACAAACGGCTAAAACAGCAGCAAGTTGCTGCTGGCCGATTGTTAATGCAGCTTGATATGTTTTGAATAAATAATGAAAGAGGTTATGCACATGGCCAGCAAAAGAAAAATCATCATAACAGTCGCCCAGACGGGCAATTTCCAGGGGAAGGCACAGAATCCCAATTTGCCCGAGCAGCCGAATGAGATCATCCAGTCCGCTTATGACTGCTATAACGCAGGCGCGGCGATCGTCCACATTCATGCCCGCGACAAGGCAGGAAATTCCTGCAACGATCCTAAGATTTTCGCCGAAATTAATACAGGCGTACGCGCCAAGTGCTCCATTATCACCCAGAACTCCACGGCGCCGGCCACAAAGCCCGGCTCGGAAGCCGATGACGGTGTTCAGCTCCTTTACGATGATTCCATCAGGGACGCCTTGCCGGAGATGTGCTCGCTGGATACCTCCCTCATCACCACCGTATGGGGCGATTTGTCCTTCATCTACAGATGGGAGCGCCCGTGGCTCGTAAAGCAGGCCAAGAGGATGATGGAACTGGGCATCAAGCCGGAGATCGAGGTCTTCAATCCCTCCAGTATTGAGGAAGTTTTCGGCATCCTCGCCCCCCAGGGCGTATTTCAGGAGCCCATCTCACTCACCTTC
>JAAYBH010000541.1 GCA_012718935.1 Clostridiales bacterium | reverse complement strand
CGCCCATGCTGGGCTCCAGAATATTGCCCGATTCAAAGCCCATATTCTCCAGCGCCTCATACATGGCATGAATGACGGTGGGGCTGGTGTAGTGGGCGTTCAGCGTGGACGCTCTGGCCGCAGCGTATTCCTCCGGGGAGAGTGTGGCGTACAGCTCTGCAAACTCGTCCGACCAGTTTGGTTTATTTTCATCGAACGCATCTGCCAAACCGCCCCAGCCCACATAGCGGGAGAGGATTTCCTGCTGCTCCGGGCTGGCCTGTAAGCCCTCAAACTCCAGCTCTTGCAGGAGTTGGATAGCCGCCATATTTGCCCGAAACTTTGCTTTTGCGCCGCCGACGCCGAGGGCATCATCGGTGATGTGGAAATTCTGCGCGTCGCGGTGGCTTGCCGCCTTGAAGTCAGCGTAAGCGGCCTGCTCCGCAGCGGCAACGCTGGGAAAGCCCTGCCACTCGCCGTCAATGGGGATGGATACCGCAGGACGGTGTGCGGGAGGCCCGTCGATCTCGGCCTGAGAGATGGCATCATCAAAATCAGGCACGAACTCGCCCATTTCCGAAAGTGCCGCGCGCCCTTCCTGCTCCAGAATCAGAGCTTCTTCCTCGCTCATGGCAGGCGGTTCAGGCATGGCGGGTTCCGCAGAGGGCGGGTCATGCTCTGGTTCGTCAAAGCGCAGAGTGCGAATCTCCACATCATAGGGGAGGTTGTTTTTGTCACCGGGATATACCGCCACGGTTTCCTCGGTGTAGGCGGGTGCCTGTTCCGGCTGCGGATACCGCTCCATGAGCCGGGCAAAGCTCTCTTTACTTTCCACACGGGAAACGGGATAACGAAGCGACGGGTCGCGGAAAGAAATATCAAAAAGGCCGATGCTCTCAATAATGAACGACTTGCCGTCCTCCAGATATACCGTATCGCCCACAGAATACGGGAACGGGTCTTTCTGAGGGGTGGGAGCTGGTTTTTCCGGCTCATGCTGGCGGTACTGTGCGATATCTTCATTCGAAACATGAATGAGGTCGCTGAAATCAAGGCTTTCCAGCTCATTGGAAACAAGCTCCTGCAAAGAGCTGTACTGCCGTGTCTCCAAATGCTCATCATTCAGATAGCGCTCCAGCCGGAAATTCACAAGGTCGATATTTGCCTGGATGGGAATCTCATCGTCGGTGACGGTGGTGTAAGCGATACCGATCTTCGCCGGGTCGCTGAAATCTGCCTCGGAGCCGTATTCGCTCTGGCAGAAGTCGGAGATCAGTCCCTTTGCCCGTTCCATGAGCGCCTGCTCCGCCTGTCCTTGCAGCTCCAGCCGGTACGCCTCTGCCTGCCATTCGCTTGTAAATTCCTCGGTCACGCCGTCCGCGTCCACATAGTAGCCGTGGGTCTCGTCGTCCCACACGGCGTACAGGGTACGGAAGCCCCGGTCAAGGCTCACCACATGGAAGCGGTCTGCAGGGACAATGGTGCTTTCCATAGATACTGCCAGTTCCTCGACCAGCTCACGGCCCGCTACTTCCGCGTGTGCCCGTTCATCCGGGTAATTGCCATAGATGCGCAGATACTTCCGTGCCTGCTGGTCGTAGATGGCTGCACCATCATATGCAAAGCCGTCGCTTTCCATTGTGCCGTCCACATAACCCTGTGCGGCTTTTTCCGCTTCTTCCAGCGTCTGATAGTCCAGTTTCTCATCAAAGCCGTTTTCAAAGTGATGATATGCCACAACCTGATACCGTGGGGCCATCCGCTCGGCATAATCATCAATCATTTCTTTGGTCAGCCATTCCGGTTTTTGAGGAAGCGCGTCATAAAGCTCCCGCATTTTGACGATCTGCGCATAGACGCTGCCCGCCCACAGGTGCTTTTCTGCGCGGTTGCCTGCGCCAAGAAAGTATTCGCAGTCTGCCCGCAGCCGGTCTAAAATCAGGTAATTCCGGTTCTGCTCCAACACAGACTTTTCTTGCTCTGTGACGAATTTATCATCGCGGATGAGCTGCGCCAGTCGCCGCTGCACCTTCGGCCACGTCAGTTCGGCGGTTTCCGGGCTTCCGGCACGGACGATAAAAAGGCTTTTGCTTTCATTCCCTCCATACTCGCGGGCGAGCCATGCGGCGGTTTCTTTTTCGCGCCCGTACTGCTCCATATACCGCACTACGGCGTGCTTGCTCTCGATATTTCCGTTCCATGCACGGAGTGCATCGTCTATATCGTCCTGCGAGAGCGGACGCAGCAGATCATGGAGCCGCGCATAGGTTCCCTCAAAAGTCTCTCGGTGCAGGCGGCTGCGGAACTCCGGCATATCCGAAAATAGCCGGATAAGCTCCATATCTTTTGAATTGAGAACGGCGCGGCGCACGGCTGCATTACACTCGATCTCCGCATTTTCCCGGTCAGAGTGCCCGCAGGCGTTGCGATAGGCCGTATCCTCCGAAACCGCTGCCATCACCACCGGCCTGTAATGCTCCAAACGTTCCTGCACCGTGGGCTGCGGCACATCGGCGGCAGGATCGCGGAACACCCTCGTGCCGTCCGCGCCGAACTCTGCTTCATAAGCATTGATGGCGGCTTCTGCTTCATGGTCGATAGAGCGCAGCGTGTAAATGTGGCGCTCACCTCTAAAGTCCGGCGCTTCGGCAATCGTCACATCATACTTATCGCGCAATTTCTCCACATACATCTCTAAATTGTGCGATGGTACACCACACATCTCCACACGGCCAGCGCCGGGGATGTTGCGGGTGGTCAGGTTCATATTCAGCAGCTCCGCCGCCTGTTTTGCGTCCTCGCCGTACATCTCGAAGAAATCGCCCACCTGAAACAGCACGATGTCGTCCGGGTGGGCTTCCTTGATGGCATTGTAGTCAATCTGTGCCTGTGTTGGCAGTTCACGCTCCGCTTCCTTTTCCCGCTGAAGCTGGG
>JAAYBH010000540.1 GCA_012718935.1 Clostridiales bacterium | reverse complement strand
TCGTGATCCTCACCCGCCCCGCCGCGCCGGCTCTTTCGTTCATCCATGACCGCATGCCGGTGATCGTGCCGGAGCATATCCGGCAAAAGTGGCTGACGGAGCCTGTCGGCGCCAATGAACTCCTTTCTGCCTCCGAGGAACAGCTGGAATACAAAGAAGCCATATAATGGAGGCCTTACGCCGATGAACAGGGAACACCCATTTCATACATACCGATATACAACGTGACATTGCTTCATCACAAAAAAGAGATCCGGCGAACAGGCCAGATCTCTTTTTTATGACAATAGCCCTTTATTTTTGACTCGCCAGCCAGGCGGGAACATCGTAGTAAAGCAGCCTGTCCGCCGTATCGGCATATACCGGGATGATACCGAGCCGCCAGAAGGAAATGCCGGTGACTCCGAACATCCGTGCCAAATCCATCTTGGCTTCGATACTGCGTACGTCCTCATACCAGCCGATGCTGTCCGTATTGTCGCCGTCGCTAATATACTTTATGTAAGGGTTCTGGTACTTGTCGGAATAACAGAGCTCGGCTGCCGGATCGAGCATCCTGCCGTAAATAGCCATGGGCTCCGGCTGAAACGCCGAGGAGTTCACAACCTTGCCGTCCTTCAGTTTCCACTGGACGCTGTTGAAGCTGACGGCTAGGGCGAGCTTTCTCTTGTCTGCAACGCCTGTCGCCGGGTCCGTGACCGCTTTAAGCGCCGTGTATATTTCGTAAATGGGCGATACGGGCGTCGCGGTGAAACCCGCGTCCATTTCCGCTTGAATCAGAGCCGTCGCGGCATAATCATGGGCCATGAGTATCACCTTATCGGCGTATTCACCGATGGTTTTATAATCATAGCCGTTATAATACAGGCCGTCCGAGGTCACCGGATGGACACAGACATATAAGGTCAGGCCCAGCTTTGCCGTTTCCGCCCGAAGCTCCTGAAGGAACAGATTGAACCCGGCTTTCAGCTGCGCGCCGCGCAGCTCCTCAAAGTCGATGGTTACGCCGGCGAAGCTGTAGTCCCGCCCGAGCTCGGTAATGATCTGCGTGACGGCCGCCGTACGGTTCAGCGGATTTTCCAATACCGCACTGCAGACGTTCGTCACTGTCCCGTCTGGCAGCGTCGTTTCACGGGATGCGCTCATATAGACGTTGAGATTGCCGGGAACACCGCTGCTTTTGCCGAGCTGCACGACCTCCTGATACCCGGATGGAATGCTGTAAGCGTTGCCGTTTGAAGCTGTTGTGTTGAGAACAGCCGTACCCGCATCATTAATGTCAAGCCGGCTCCAGCCGAAGGAAACGGCATTAAAATCCGATATCAGATTTTTCTGGGAATAGGCCCTAACGGCGTAAAATGCGTGAGACCAGTCGACTTTTGAGTAAAAGCGGTTATAAAGCCGGACCATCATCGTCGCGGCTTCCTCCCGGGAGGCGGAACCGTTGGGATTGAAGGTCGTCGGCGTTGATCCGCTGATAATACCGAAATCATACGCCATCGCAATGCAGGCCAGATTACTCTCCACATCAGTAAACGGCATCCGGATATTTTTCAGGGTGTCGGCCAGCCCTCCGTAACCAAGCGCGCAGACCAGCATGACCGCCATTTCCTCCCGCGTGATCGGGTCATCGGGCCGGAAAGACGTGGCCGCCGGGACGGCGCCGTTCATGACGGCCGTCTCGATTTCGTCATAATACCATTTCTTCTCATCGGTATTATCCTTAAAGGTCGGCGTCTCCGGTCTGACGAGACTCCAGCGGAACAATCGGGGGAGCATGGCGGTAAACTCAGCCCGCGTCAGGATACGTCCATAACCGAAGGTCCCGTCTCCCGGCCCGTTCATGATACCCAGCGCAGCCGCCTGACTGATGTATTCCCTAGCCCAGCTGTCAAAGGGTACATCTGAAAACCCCGCGTATTCGGCGCCCGCCAAAGAGGTTGACGCAAGAACCAGGACGCAGACAAAGCAAATAATTCTTTTTTTCATATGGTTATCCCTCACCCGCCGCATTCATTTCGTGATGTATTTATAACGGGTTGTTCATTTGCCCCAGGAGCTGTTCAAGGCCGTCAGGCGTCGCGCCGCCGAAGCTCAACAGGCTGCGCAGCGGCATATAGTCCAGCATGGCGGCCAGCATTTCAGGGGTGATCGCCGACGC
>JAAYBH010000081.1 GCA_012718935.1 Clostridiales bacterium | reverse complement strand
GATTTCAATGGCGGTAATGCTCCAGGGGTGGACGCAGCTGCCGTCGTTGAAATAGAGGCCTTCCCCCGGCTCGGGGAAGACGGGGCGGTGGGTGTGGCCGGCAATCAGGGGGGTATTGTTCTTAACGGCCCAACCGGTCAGGTGCCGTTCGATTTTTTCCTTCACCTTGTTGTTCTTGGCGGCGCTTGTCGGATTTTTGTACCCGATCATCTCCAGCGGCTTCCAGAAATACCGGACGAGAAAACGCGACAGCCGCCACAGGCTGCTGTTGAAAAAATCCGGCTGATGGCCGTGCACCAGAAACAGCTCCCGGTTCTCCGGGCCGTATTGCAGCCGGATACCCGGGCAGACGGTGATCCCCGGAAAAAGCGGCAGCGTTGCCTTCCTGCTTACATTTTCGTAGGCATCAAGAAGGCCCGGTTTATTTGTCTTCTCCTGGTCGTGGTTTCCGTAAACCATATAGAGCCTGTGAGCCCTGTAAAACCGTGCCAGCAGCGCGAAGATATCGCTATGGACGGCGGTGATCTCGGGAAAGCTTTTATTTTCCCAGAGCTCATCGCCGTCGCCGAGCTCGATATACGTGTAATCCTGATAAAAGTAATGCTTCAGCGCCGCCAGGGTGGTGAGCTGGTTTTTGGCAAAATCGTCCGCCCAGCTCCCGAAGCCCCTGTGGCAGTCGCTCATTAGGACGATTTTAGAGCGTTCGTCCGCCGCCAGCCGGGGGGCCGACCGGTACGCCTTATCAAGTCCGGAGTTTTTGAGCGATCGCTTCATAAATATCGGCAATCTCCTTTTTCCGGCCCATGCCCAGGACAAGGTCGAACAGCTGCGGCGTCTGCTTTATCAGCATGAAGATGTCATAAATGCTGTTGATGCCGCCTGTGATGCTCTTGTAAATGTCGACGTTGTTTTTAAGCCCCTGAAGCGCCATGTCGCCGATGATGCCGGTGCGGGTGAACGGCTGCCTTGAGTGCGGCTCCCTGAACAGGATCAGGACCGTATTGCCCCCGGACCGCACCTCGTTATCCCCGTAACCCATCTCATGCAGAGCGGCGAGGAACGCGTCCCGCATCGCCGCATCCTTTAAGGTGATGGAGGCCTCCATCGTCAGGTCCTCCGGGTCCGCGTACTCCCCCAGCCTGAAGCCGGTCAGCCACCAGTGTCTGGCCGCCCGGGAGAACATCACCTCGTTATTCTTCAGGAGCGTATAAGTCATGCTCAGATTATCGCTGTCGTCGGCACAGAAGTATAATGTGCCGTTGAAAATACCGGGGATTTCAATAATCGGCCCCGTCGTCGTATAAACGCCGATTTCACCACCGGTGGTAATGCCATACTGGCCCTTCCACAGCTCGATCATCCAGTTTTTGCCCCCGTACTTGAAGCGAACCGGTTCGCAGTCAAAAACCATACCGAGAGGGATCGCGGCTTCATCGTACAGGCTGCAATAGCCCAGTTTTCGCTGCCAGGGATCGATCGTCGAGTAGAAAATATCCTGCCGCGGGTCATACTCGTAACCCGTTCCGGCCAGCATCTCCCGAATTTCCTCCAGCTGGACAGCCGAATATATAATAAGTTTGTCAGCTCCCATATTGAACTCTCCCATACATCAGTATCTGTAACATCATATTCAGAGAGCTCCGT
>JAAYBH010000539.1 GCA_012718935.1 Clostridiales bacterium | reverse complement strand
ATTTTGCACAAGCCTTCGTCATATGTGGTCAGGGTCATTTGTACGACGCATTTTGTCTTTTCATTGATGCGCCTGAGCAGGTCAAGGTCCCGCAATACCAGGTCGGATTTGGTGATCATGGTCAGACCGAAGCCGTATCGCTCAATCAGCTCAAAACACGTTTTTGTCAGATTGAGCGCCCCCTCCAGCTGCAGATAGGGATCGCACATGGATCCGGTGCCGATCATGCACTTGCTCCGTTTACGTTTCAGCGCAGCTTCCAGGAGGGCAGGCGCGTTTATTTTGACTTCGATGTCTTCGAAGTCATGGGTCATGTTATAACAAAGGCTCCGAGAATCACAATAGATGCAGCCGTGCGAGCAGCCCCGGTAAAGATTCATACCGTTTCGGGGTGACAGTATTGATCTCGCGAATTTGTAATGCACTAATAGCCGCCTGCCTTCAACCTGCATTTGGGTAATTTGATGGGGGGCAATAAACATTGCCCCCCGGAAAACTGTTATGATTCAGCTATATGTCTGCGTAGTCGGTATACTCGTTGCTATGGAAAAGCATCGATTTTTTTTGATCGATTTTTTTCCGCACATCTGCAAGAAGCTCCAGTATTTCGTCTTTAAAATATACGATTGCAGTAATTGCTGCAGCCACCGCCACGATCGTCGCAACGGCGATAATTGCCAACTTGCACAATTTCATATGACACAGCCTCCTGAACTATTGTAGATGTCTGTCCCTGCTTATTATTTTACACTATTTTCTTATGAATAACAATACAAATTTTTCTAACCGAAATTATGAAGTATTGATAATTTATTGCATTGAATGTCTCAATGTGATATCATCAGACGATAATATGATCATCCACACCTATGAGAAAACCATTTTAGGGGGGCTTAGATGATGGGGCTCGGCGACCTGAATTTTTTTATCTGGAAAAGCAAGGCACAGGTTCAACAGGAGCAGGCGGATTATGAAAAATGGGCGTTTCCGTACGGACAGCCGCAGAGGGAGAAGCTTGTCAAGCTGATGCTGGAAATATTCCCGAAGGAAAATGAAGCGACGGTGTTAATCCCGTTTCTAACCTGCAAGGAGCTATTCGGCAAGCTGGCCAAGTCGCCCGACCTAGTTGACGCGGCCATCAACAAGCTGCTGACGGACATAAAGAAATACAAGCGGATCATCAGAAAGCAGGAGATGCCCACATATGTGGCGCTGGTGGTGGCGGATTCGAGGGTGGATGAGAAGCTGGAGTATCCGACAGCCCAGGAGATAAAAGACATGGCGGAGGGTTTCCTCGTGACGAAAACCTGATAGCTGCATGGATATAAGACTAAAAGACCGCCGTCCGGCGGTCTTTTAGCGTGGAGCGTTATTCTGCTGAAATCAGGAAATAATAAACCGGCTGCCCGCCGTAAACGACGGAGGTCTCGGCATTCGGCATGATATCGGTCAGCCGTTTCAGTACCTCGTTTGAAATACTCTCGTCGATATCAGCTCCTGTAAATACCGTAACAAATTCCGGTGAGTATTTTAAGAGGGCAAGGGCGACAGCTTCCGCAAGCGCGAGGGTATCGCTGCCAGTGTCCACAAGAGTGTCTTCCAGAAGCGCGATGTAATCCCCCGCCTTGATGGAGTGTCCGTCATATTCCGAGTCGCGGGCGGCGAAGGTGATCTGCGCCGTGTGGACACGGCCGATGGCATCGCACATGAGTTCCGTGTTTTCCTCTATGGTCGCGGCGGCGTCAAGGGCGATCATCGCCGATATGCCCTGAGGCATCGATTTTGAAGGGATGACGATCACCTTCTTGTCCGTCAGCCGTGTACACTGCTGCGCCGCCATAATAATGTTTTTATTGTTCGGCAGCACGATGACGGTTTTGGCATTTGTGGCTTCGATTTTCAACAGAATGTCCTCTGTCGACGGGTTCATGGTCTGACCGCCGAAGATGATCTGGTCAACGCCAAGGTCGCGGAAAACATTGCACATCCCCTCGCCGGCGCAGACAGCCACGACGCTCAGTTCCTTCTCCGGTCTGGCGGCGTTCTCCTCAGTCGGTTCTGCTTCGGGCTCGGTCGCCGGCGGCGCTTTGTTATCTGCTTCCGCGGTCTGCCCGGGACGATACGTCTCAGCATGGCTTTCGACGAGCTTGCCCGAATGCTGCTCGCGCATGTTTTCAACTTTAATTGTGATCAGCGGCCCGTAGGTCAGAGCCTCGGTTATGATAACCCCCGGTTCGTTTGAATGGACGTGGACTTTTATCAGCTCGTCATCATCCACCACGACAATGCTGTCTCCGCGGATATCCAGAAAATCGCGCAGGTGATTGACATCCTTCTGGTTTTTCCTGCTGACGATGAATTCGGTGCAGTAGGCGAATTGTATGTCCTTCGTATCAAAATCGGTGAAATCAGCCTTATCACGGCTTTCGAAGGCCGGCCGGCCGTCTGCTGACATGGTATCTGCGCCGGGTTCGGTGCTGCGGCTGATGATTTCGCCTTTAAGAGTTTTCAGCATTCCTTCAAGAATATATAGATACCCCTTTCCGCCGGCGTCCACGACGCCCGCTTTTTTTAAGACGGGGTTTTGATTGATTGTATTGCCGAGAGCCTCATACCCGACGCTGATGGCATTTTCCAGAACGGTTTCTATGTCGCTCTCGTTTTCAGCCTCAAGGACGGCCGCATTGGCAGCCAGGCGCGATACCGTCAGGATCGTGCCTTCGGTTGGTTTCATGACAGCTTTATAAGCGGATTCAACGCCGATGGTGATGGCATGGGAAAAATCCAGAGCATCTGCCGTGTCCATTTCTTTCAGGTGTCTTGCAATGCCGCGGAACAGGAGGGACAGGATGACGCCGGAATTGCCTCTTGCGCCGCGGAGTAGTGCGCCTGCGGTAATTTCAGCTGCCCGGCCGACTGTACCCGGCGATGAATCAGCGAGCGCCGCAGCACCGGCGCCCATTGTCAGGCTCATATTTGTACCCGTATCACCATCCGGTACGGGAAAAACATTCAATTCGTTGATTTCGCCCTTGTGATTATCTATGGCGGCAGCGCCGTTGATAACCATCGATTTAAATAGGGCGCCGGTAATCTGGCGTGTCAAACAGCTTCCCCCTCGCTCAGCCAATATGCATCGAGTCTACAAAGACATCAACATTTTTAATCACGACACCGGTCGCAGAGGCCACCTTATAACGGACCTCCTCGATAATGCTGCCGCACAGGACAGGTATGTTGACGCCCTGATCAACGGCAATGTGAAGCTCGATCGATATGGTGTCGTTATCATTATATGTGATATGGACGCCCTTGCCCATAGACTCGCGCTTTAACAGATGAACAAGACCGTCCGTCACTGAGCGTACCGTCATGCCCTTGACACCGAAGCAATTCGTTGCAGCGATGCCGGTAAGGATCGTAAATACTTCACTGGCTATACGGATAAATCCGTGTTCCGTCTGGACAGTTACCATAAATCCAACTCCGTTCTGTGTGAAGTGACACATGCTGCAGTAAAGTGCAGCTGAATCATTATATTACATTGTTTATGAAACTACAAGTATTATTAGTATATGACAGCGTTTTATGACATGATGCGTCGTGGGTTAGATAGCCGGTGCAGTGCTTTTGCGCATATTTATGTCAACCCGAAAGGCGGCCACGGTCGTTTTTGCATACGGCCTTGGCCGTGTGGGCGGAGAAGTTTGGTCATAAAGCTAATCAGTTGTGATTGACGGCGGCACATCCTTATGCTAGAATGGCGTCGTCCTGCGATTGAATCAAGCGGGAGCGGAGGTTTTATGTAAATAAAACTGTCCGGGAATCATCATAAACATAGGCGGGGCTTGATATGTCCATAGAAACGGCAAGGGCTTATTTCCGAAGCATCGGAATTGACGACAGGATACTGGAGTTTGATGAATCGAGCGCGACAGTGGAGCAGGCGTCACGGGCACTCAATGTGAGTGCCGCCAGAATATCCAAAACGTTGTCATTCAAAACAGATAAGGGCTGCATGCTGATTATATGCGCTGGCGACGCGCGTATTGATAATCGCAAATTCAAAGACCTTTTCAGTTTTAAGGCCAAAATGCTGTCACCGGAGGAAGTCATTGATCTGGTTGGCCACGCCGTCGGCGGCGTATGCCCCTTTGGCATTAAAGCAGGAGTCCCTGTCTATCTCGACGAGTCGATGCTGCGCTTCGACACGGTTTTCCCCGCAGCCGGCAGCAGCAACAGCGCCATCGAGCTAACGATCGACGAGCTTTTCAAATACTCCAAAGCCAAGGGCTGGGTCGATGTCTGTTCGGTTCCGGAGGAAGCCGCCGCCGTCTGAAAGCTTTTTTTGTGGAAATTTCGCGTTAACCTTGACAAGAAGCCGTTTCCTGTGTTAACATGACTAACGCGCCACAAAGAATACGGGGGTATAGCTCAGCTGGGAGCCCGAATCATTCGGTTTTACTACCT
>JAAYBH010000080.1 GCA_012718935.1 Clostridiales bacterium | reverse complement strand
CTGGATGACATGACCGGGTACAACTCGGATTTTGCCTATGATGTCTTTTTCATGCACCATTATGGGCTGGGTGTGGATATCGGCCCGTGGCACGGTGTCTGGGGGCGGTTTATGAAGGCTGAAACCCCTGTGCCGGAAGGCTTTCTCCATTTCGAATTCGTACCGCACAGTGACGGCAAGGCAGGCCTGCCGTACCTGTCCCAGTTTGCGTACGCTACCTTCTCCGGTGATATGGAGGCGATGCACAAACGCGAGGGCTATGACAGCGACGCCATGTACGATGTCACCCGAAACATCATGCTTGGCCAGGGGGTGGCGATTCCGTACCCGCATAAATACTGGACGGCGGCAGTATTCCTTGACGGTTTCGAAAAAGACAGCACCGCTTATATGTTCAGCGCGGATCTGGATGCGTGAGCCGGTGCGCGGAGAGGGTAAAGATATGTGAGTTTCTGCCGGTCAAACTGCGTCAAACAGAATAAACAGTAGGGCGGGATGCCCTCATCCCGCCGCCTCTGTTTCGCGTAATGCCGCACCTGCTGAAAGGGGACGTGGATTCCTACCTGCGCGGGAATGACAAGGGGGATCACCGACAGTCTGCGGGGCGCTGAGAAATCAGCGCCCATTTTTTTCTTGGGTGGTGTTGCGCGTGACAAGAGGGCAAGAGCAGAGCTCTTGCCCTACGGCAGCATATTGTAACGGTGCGGCACAGGGCGCGGCGTTATGTTTTTTATGACATTTGTCATATGCAAGTCAGGAGGTTTTACACTTATGGCTGACGAATGTTTGCGGTATGATACGATCAGAAATCAAGTGAAGGAAAGTGAAGCATATGGTAGTCAAGGTGAACAATCTTGTCAAAAGATACGGCGATTTGATCGCACTGGACCATTTTAATCTGGAGGTCAGGGAGGGGGAAGTGTTCGGGCTGCTGGGGCCAAACGGGTCGGGCAAGACGACGGCCATCAACTGCATCCTGTCGCTGTTAAAATACGACAAGGGCTCCGTGGAGGTCTTCGGGAAGCCGATGCAGCCGGATTCTTATGAAGCGAAGAGGAATATCGGCATCGTCATGCAGAACGTGGCTGTTTTCAACGAGCTGACGGTGAAGGAAAACATCAGCTACTTCTGCGGTCTGTATGTGAATGACAAGCAACGATGCAAAGGGCTTGTGGAGGAAGCGATCCAGTTCGTGGGACTTGAGCATTACACAAAGTTTTATCCAAAAAAGCTCAGCGGCGGCTTACTCAGACGATTGAACATCGCCTGCGGCATCGCCCATAAGCCGAAGCTCATCATCCTCGACGAGCCCACCGTCGCCGTCGATCCCCAGAGCCGGAACAGCATACTCGAAGGCATTCTGCGGCTCAACAGCGAGGGCGCGACGGTCATTTACACGTCCCACTACATGGAAGAGGTTGAGCAGATCTGTTCCAGGATCGCCATTATGGATAAGGGCAAGGTCATCGCGGCCGGCACGACGAACGAGCTGAAGGGCATGATCAAAACAGGAGAGAAGATCACGGCCGAGCTGCTCAGATCAGACGCTGGTGTTCTCGGGGGGCTCAGGCAGCTGCCGTTTGTCATCTCCGCCGAAGTGGCCGGCACGCAGCTCGTCGTCAAATCGGAGCACGGGAAAAACAATCTGGCAGCGGTGCTGGACTACCTCAATACGCATCACATCGCCTACGGCAGGATCTTCTGCGAGCTGCCGACCCTCAACGACGTGTTCCTTGAGATCACCGGCAAAGAGCTGAGAGACTAGGGGTGAAATGAAATGTTTGGGCACATCTTCAAATACCGGATCAAATGCCTCTTCGGCGGCCGGGCGGAAATATTCTGGACGCTTATTTATCCGATTGTTATGGCCATTTTCTTCTCCCTGGCGTTTTCAAACCTTTCGAATGTCGGCCATTTCGAGCCCTTTGAGATCGCCGTCGTCGACAACGGGGAATTCAGGAAGGATGCGATATTCAGGTCGGTGCTGGATTCGGTTTCGGATCAAAATAGCGACGACAGGCTGTTTAATGTGGTGCTGACGACAAAGGACGATGCCGACGCGCGCCTTGAAAAAAACCTGATCCGGGGCTACATCCTCTTTGATAACGGGCCGCGCGTTGTGGTCAAGTCCACTGGTATGGAGCAGACGATCCTGACGGAATTCATGGATAGCTATCTCCAGACAGGCTCGGCCTATATGACAATATT
>JAAYBH010000079.1 GCA_012718935.1 Clostridiales bacterium | reverse complement strand
TATGACCACGGCATAGGAGCTGCGCAGCGTCGGATCCGCCGAGCTCCGGATTTGTCGATAGAATATCATGAGCAGTGCGATTATGATTGCAATCAGCAGGCATTGTATCAATAAACGCAGCCAGCCATAACCTTTCCTCAATACTATCACCCCAAACGGCCATTTACAGTTTTGCGGGGCCACCGGCCTCTGTAAATATTATCGTCATTTCTCTTTCCTTGCAGAAGCTCTCAGCCGAAGTAACTGAAAAAAACCGCGGCAATCAGAGAAATCTGTTTGCCGCTGATTTATGTTGAGTGATGGGGTCGTTACGCGCCTTTGACACGGACGATGCATTTGCTCTCAACACCGTCGACTGTAACAGTGACCGTTGCGGAACCCCTGCCGGTGGCCGTGACCTTACCGTCCGAGGTGACCATGAATACATTCTCGTCGCTGCTGGCCCATACCGCTGTCTTGTCTGTCGTCTCAGGTATTGTCTTAAAACTCAGCTGTATGCTGTCGCCCACCCCTCCGATTAAAGTAAAATCATTATCCTTAATGGGACCGCCAAAGGCGGTTATAATAACCTCCGCGATTTCAACCGCTTCGCTCTCAGACGGCGTCGGGGTTTCCGGTGCGCTGGGCTCTGCGGAGTCTATAATGGTTGACACGTTGCCTTCATCAGGCAGGGAGATATCGGGATTTGACACATCCGCCGAGTCCGACGGATTTGCCGCGTCGTTGTTTTCAGGCAGGCTGGTAAGGATCAGGACCATCGTCGCACCGATCAGCAGGATCAGCAGCAATACGCCGATAATCAGCTTGGCCTTGGCGTTTTCCCCTTCGTCGGCGTGCTTGCCGCGCTTGTTGCGGCGCGCGCCGCAGTACGGACATCTGCTGCGGAACCCCGAATATCTGCGGTCACATCTTCCACATTTTACTTCCGAAATGACGGCCATACAAACACTCCGTTCTGCCTTTTTATCGCTTAATACAACTAAGATGCACACGACAACGCGCATCTCGCGCGCCACATTAAAGTTTACAACATCTTTACAGATTCGTCAATAATTTTAGCTGAAATTACAAATTTTGCTTGGTGCGCAGTTCCGGGTCCGGGCGGCGCTGTCCGGTGCGCCGCTGCGGGGCTGAAACGTACGGATTTCCGGGTATTGTAAACCGCCAGAGCTTTTCGCAGCACAGCGGCGCATAGTCGATACCGATCCGTTTTGACGCTGCCGTCTCCGCGGGAGGCTGTCCGAATTCCAGAAAAAGCGGGCCGTCCGAGCACATGTCGGCACCGTAGAGGTCTCTGCCGATGTCCAATGCCATACAGAGCTTACCGGGGCCGCTGCAGAGCTGGAGTACCCTGTCGGTCCGCCGCCTCTCCTTCATGAGTTCAAGTCCCGATATCGGCTCCAGCGCCCGGATCAGGACGACCTCCGGCACGCCTGACGGCCCCGAGGTGATATTCAGGCAATTGTACATTCCGTATATCAGATAGATATAAGCCATGCCGGCCGGCCCGTACTGAACGCGAACCCGCTCGCTTTTGCCCTTGTAGCTGTGGGCGGCATCATCCTTTTCCCCCAAATAGGCTTCCGTTTCGACGATGATGCCCCGGGCCTCGCCCCTGTTTGTCCTTCTGACGATCATGTGTCCCAAAAGTTCCCTGGCAACTGTCAGCGTGTCCCTCTCAAAAAATTCCCTTGGGATGATCATACCGGCTTCTCCCCAAGTCTGCGGGCGACTGCCGCGAAACCGGAGATATCCAGTGCTTCTCCCCGCGTCATAACGTCTAAGCCGCAGTCTGTCACAATCTGTCTCAGTTCCTCCTTTGAAAATCCGCCGCCGAAGGCGGCTTCAAGGCTGTTGACGAGTGTTTTCCGGCGCTGGGCAAACGACGCCCGGACGACACGAAAAAAAAGCGCTTTGTTCTCAATCTCCACCGGCGGGCTTGCCCGCAGCTTCAGCATAATGGCGGATGATGTGACCTTCGGCTGCGGAATAAAGCTCGCGGGCGGGATATCGAAAAGGATTTCCGGCTCCGCATGATATTTGACATAGACTGTGAACGCGCCGTAATCTGCTGTTCCCGGCGCGGCGCAGCAGCGGAGCGCGGCTTCCCGCTGCACCATAACCGTGATGGTTTCGAAAATCTTCGCCTCAATCAGCGCCGTCAGCACCGGTGTTGTGATGTTGAAAGGCAGGTTTGCACAGACGGCGTACCGAAGACCCGGCATTTCCGATGTCACCGTCTTCCCAATATCCAGCTTCAGGATATCGCCTCTGAGGATCCTGACGTTCGGAAATTCTGCCATCGTGTCCCCGAGAAGCGGCAGCAGCCGCTGATCCAGCTCAACCGATAAAACCTTTGCGGCGTACCGGCTGAGCACGCCTGTCAACGCGCCGATACCGGGGCCGACCTCGAGCACGCCGAAAGTCCCGTCGATGCCGGCTTCCGACGCGATTCTCTCAGGAACGCTGCCGTCGATCAGGAAGTTCTGTCCCATCGACTTCAAAAAACGGAAGCCGTGTTTTTTCAGCAGCCTTTCAATATCGCGTTCATTGGTGAGATCCATGCGCACTCCTCTTCAGAATGATCTTTTGTCATTCGAGACCGACAGTCTCTCCGATGTGATAACGGGGCCGCCCCTTGAGCTCCAGATACGCACGGCCTATATATTCCCCGATAATGCCGAGGGCAATCAGGATCAGGCCGCCGACGCCCCATACGGAAATCGTGACGATCTTCCAGTCCAGGATCGTGTGCCCCATACATAGGCGCACGACGGAATAAACAAGGAGCGCCGCTGCCAGAACGAGAAGCGTCACGCCGAGCCATGTGATCAATTTAACCGGTTTCAGGCTCAGGGAGAATATCCCGTCAAAAGCCAGCCTGAGCATCTTTTTCAGGGGATATTTGCTTTCGCCGGCAAAACGTTCGCCGCGCTCGTACATGACGGTCGATGTTTGATAGCCGAGCATCGGGATGATCCCCCGGATGAACATATTCTGCTCTCCGTATTCGCTGAGCGCGTCCAGCGCCTGGGCCGACAGCAGCCTGTAGTCAGCGTGGTTGAACACGACCTGACATCCCATGGTGTTCAGAAGCCTGTAATAGCCCTCGGCAGTAAATCGCTTGAAAAACGTGTCCTTATCTCTTTTATTGCGGACGCCGTAAACGACGTCTGCGCCGCCTGAATATTCATCGATCATTTGATCTACCGCATTAATATCGTCCTGCAGATCGGCGTCCATGGAGATGACCATGTCGGCCCTACCCCTGGCGGTCATGAGACCGGCCAGCAGCGCGTTCTGGTGCCCGCGGTTGCGGCTCAAGGAGACGCCCGCGAAAAGCCTGTCCGCCGCGCAGAGGTCTCTGATCATGGCCCACGTCCCGTCTTTCGAGCCGTCGTTTACGAAGAGGATCCGGCTGTCCCGGGAAATCTTATCCTCAGTGATCAGGCTGTGCATTTTTACCTTCAGCCTGGAGGCCGTTTCACCGAGGACCTCCTCCTCGTTATAACAGGGAACGACGATATAAAGCGTGTTATTCAAGTTTCATCTCTCCTGACATCCAAAAGCTCTCAAAACGACGTCTGTACGGAACAAGCAAAGTATAATCAAAAAATCCGGCAGATGCAAACATTTTATCCTATTGTGTATTTTCCCCGTATTTTCACCGGAATAGTGCATAACTCCATGGATATTGGGGTAATTATGAATTGAACCTCAGCGAAAATGTTCTGAAATACAGGTTGAAATGTCGCCCGGTCCGTACTACAATGTAGTGAATGTCACATGAACATATTGGAAAATAATATGTAAAATTCCGGAGAGAGATATGAATTACAATAAGAAATCAGTCACTGACATTGATGTCAGCGGTAAAAAAATCCTCCTGCGGTGTGATTTCAACGTCCCCCTTGACAAGGAATCCGGGGCGATTACAGACGAGGGCCGCATCACCGCTTCCCTGCCGACGATCACCTACCTGCTGGATAATGGCGCGGCTGTCATCGTCTGCTCCCATCTCGGCCGTCCCGACGGTGAGTGGAAGCCGAAGCTGTCGCTGAAGGTTGTCGCCGACCGCCTCTCCGGGCTGTTGGGCAAGCCCGTCATCATGGCGGAGGACGTGGCCGGCGAGGACGCCAGGCAGCGCGCTGCTACGCTCCGGGCTGGCGAGATCCTGATGCTTGAAAACCTGCGTTTTCATAAGGAAGAGGAAAAGAACGACCCCTCTTTCGCCAGGGCGCTGGCAGACATGGCCGATATTTATGTGGATGACGCCTTTGGCACAGCCCACCGCGCCCACGCATCCACGGAGGGTGTTTCCCGTTATCTGCCCGCCGTCAGCGGGTTTCTGATTGCCAAGGAGCTCCGATACATCGGCGGCGCGCTCCAGAATCCGAAGCGGCCGTTTATCGCCATACTCGGCGGCTCCAAGGTATCCGACAAGCTGGGTGTTATCATTAATCTGCTCAGCAAGGTCGACGCACTGCTGATTGGCGGCGGCATGGCTTTCACCTTCATCAAGGCCTGCGGCGGCAGCATCGGCAAGTCGCTCTGCGAGGAAGACAAGCTCGATTACGCTCTTGACGTTTTGGAAAAAGCGAAAAAGCAGGGTGTGAGAATCCTGCTGCCGGTGGACGCTGTGGCAGCAGCGGCCTTTTCAAACGACGCCGAGGCTGTCATCGTTGACAGCACGGCAATCCCCGATAATATGCTGGGCCTTGATATCGGCCCCGAGACGTCCAGGGCCTTCGCCGACGAAATCCGAAACGCGGCGACCGTCATCTGGAACGGCCCCATGGGTGTGTTTGAGATGCCGAAATTTGCCGAAGGTACGAGCGTTGTGGCATATGCGCTGGCTGATTCCGGCGCCATCTCCATCGTCGGCGGCGGCGACAGCGCCGCGGCGATCCGGAAATTCGGGCTTGAGGATAAGGTGACCCACGTCTCCACAGGCGGCGGCGCGACACTGGAATTCATGGAAGGGATTGAGCTGCCGGGCATCGCATGCCTGCTGGACAAATAACTGAAATCAGGTAATAACTATGAACAGAAAATATCGTCATACCGTCATCGCAGCCAACTGGAAAATGAATCTGCTCCCCTCGAAGGTCAAGGCGTATGCCGACGAACTCAAACCCCTGACCGCTCAGGCGAAATGGTGTGATATCGTCGTTTGTCCGCCGTTTGTCATGCTCCCCGCGGTCATCAAGGCTTTTCGCAGCAGCCGCATCTCGACGGGCGCTCAGAATCTCAGTGACAAGGAGAGCGGCGCATTTACGGGCGAAGTCTCTGCGAGCCAGCTCGCCGATCTCGGCGTCCACTATGTGATCATCGGCCACAGCGAACGGCGGCGCCTGTACGGCGAGACAGATTCGGCCGTCAATGGAAAAATTCACGCGGCGCTCCGTGAAAACCTGCGCCCGATTGTCTGTGTCGGCGAAAGCGAACAGGAACGGGAAACGGGCGTGACAGCAGAGCTTGTGTCCCTGCAGGTTAAAACGGCCCTTCGTGATGTCCCGGCTCAGAAAATGCGCCGCATCATTATCGCCTACGAGCCGATATGGGCGATCGGCACCGGTAAAACGGCCACCAGCGAAGATGCCGGCGCCGTCTGCGGCACGATCCGCTCGGTGGTCAGGAGCCTATACGGCGCGCGGACGGCCAGAGCCGTCTCGATCCTGTACGGCGGCTCCATGAATGCCAGGAATGCCTGCGAGCTCCTGAGCCAGCCCGATATCGACGGCGGACTCATCGGCGGCGCATCGCTCTCACCGGTTGATTTTGCCGCCATCGTCGACGCCGCCAATCAATAAGACAATTTTTAGTATCAAAATACGATGCCGCGGTGCGCGGCGGGAGCATTAATGAAAATACCAACAACCCTGATCATCATGGACGGTTTCGGGCTGGCGCCCCAGTCTGAGGGAAACGCCATCGCAGCCGCCAAAACGCCGGAGCTCGACACCCTTTTCGGTAAATACCCGAACACCATCCTGTCGGCATCCGGAGAGGACGTCGGCCTGCCGGAGGGGCAGATCGGAAACAGCGAGGTCGGCCATACGAATATCGGCGCCGGACGCGTCGTTTACCAGGACCTGACCCGGATCACAAGGGACATCGCGGTGGGCGGCTTTTTTGAAAATAAAGCATATGGCGACGCGATGGACGCCTGCAAAAATAAAAACGCCGCCCTCCACCTGATGGGACTCATGTCCACGGGAGGCGTTCACAGCCACATCGACCACCTGTGGGCTTTCCTTGAGATGGCAAAACGCCGGGGCCTCAGCGAGGTGTTCATCCACTGCTTTATGGACGGGCGCGACACGCTGCCCAATTCCGGCAAAGCCTGTATTGAAGAAATAACCGCCAGATGCGCGGACATCGGCGTCGGCAAAATCGCCACAATAATCGGCCGCTTTTACGCGATGGACCGCGACAACAGATGGGAACGCGTCCAGAGCGCTTATAATGCCATGGTGTTCGGGGAAGGCGTACAGAACAGCGACCCCCTCCGGGCGATAACGGAATCATATGCATCTGATTTAACGGACGAGTTTATTAAGCCTGTTGTGTGCGATCATGCCGGTCTCATCAAAGCCGGCGACTCTGTTATCTTTATCAATTTCAGGCCTGACCGGGCCAGGGAAATCACGCGGGCATTCGTCGACAATAATTTCAACGCCTTCCCGCGGAAGAACGGCTTTTTCCCCCTTCACTTCGTCTGCACGACACAGTACGATGAAACGATGGCGAATGTCACCGTCGCCTATCCGCCGGTGCCGCTTGACAACTCGTTTGGCGAGACGATCAGCGGTCTTGGGCTCACACAGCTGCGCGCCGCGGAGACCGAGAAGTACGCCCATGTGACGTTCTTCTTCAACGGCGGTACCGAGACGGTTTACAGGGGTGAGGACAGGCTATTGATCCCCTCCCCGAAGCAATATCCCACTTATGACCTGATCCCCGAGATGAGCGCAAGGGAGCTGACGCGTGAGGTTGTCAGGAGAATTCAAAGCGGCATGTATGACGTTATTATCATGAATTTTGCCAATTGTGACATGGTCGGCCACACCGGCGTTTTCAATGCCGCCGTCAAAGCCGTGGAGACCGTCGACGCCTGTGTCGGCGAAGTGGTTCGGGCAACCTCCCAAATGGGCGGCGTCTCAGTCGTCACAGCCGACCATGGTAACGCCGAGGTTATGCTGGACACGGACGCAGAGTCACCCCAGACCGCCCACAGCACATATCCGGTGCCCTTCATCCTCGTGGGGGCGGATGTCCTTCTCCGCCCGGGCAGGCTGTGCGACATCGCTCCGACGATCCTGGAGCTTATGGGCATCGAAAAGCCCGCTGAAATGACGGGTGCGTCGCTGATCGTCAAAAGATAAAATCGACAGGCAGACTCCAGTGTCGATGTCTTCATAATATGACAAGTATTTGAGTTTTTGGAGGTATGTCTTATCAAACGTCAATTGGTCATTTCAGGTGTCACCGGCCGGGAAATCCTTGATTCAAGGGGGAATCCCACTGTGGAGGCGGAGGTCGCGCTCAGCGACGGCACCGTCGGACGCGCGGCGGTCCCTTCGGGCGCGTCCACAGGGCAGTTTGAGGCGTATGAAAAACGCGACGGCGACAATAGCAGGTATAAGGGCAAGGGTGTCCTGACGGCGGTATCCAATATCAACGGCGAAATCAATCAGGCGCTGACGGGTAAAAACCCGCTGGATCAGACGCCGATCGATATGCAGCTCATCGAGCTTGATGGGACGCCCAATAAAGCGCGCCTCGGGGCCAATGCCATACTTGGTGTTTCCCTGGCCTGCGCGAAAGCAGCGGCGCAGTCCCTGGGCCTGCCGCTGTACCGGTATCTGGGCGGCACGGGCGCCGGCACGCTGCCGGTACCGATGATGAACGTGTTAAACGGCGGCGCCCATGCGTCCAACAGCGTAGACATCCAGGAGTTCATGATCATGCCCGTGTCGGCGCCGACCTTCAAAGAAGCGCTGCGCATGTCCGCCGAGGTCTTTCACACGCTGAAAGCCGTCGTCCCGTCCACAGGCGTCGGAGACGAGGGCGGCTACGCTCCCAATCTTGATACCGATGAGGACGCCTTAAAAGCGCTGATGGACGCCATTAACAAGGCCGGATACGAGCCGGGCCGTGACTTTCTCATTGCCATGGATCCGGCGGTGTCGGAATGGTTTGATCCAACCGACGGCTGCTACCACCTTCCCAAGCGGAAAACGGTCATGACGAGGCAGGACATGGTCGCCATGTGGACGGACTTTGTGGGTAAATACCCGATCATCTCCATTGAGGACGGCATGGCGGAGGAGGACTGGGAGGGCTGGAAGCTGCTGACGGACGCCCTCGGAAAGAAAATTCAGCTTGTGGGCGACGACCTGTTCGTCACGAACCCCGCTCGGCTCCGCCGCGGAATCGAACTGGGAGTGGGGAATTCCATCCTCATCAAGCTCAACCAGATCGGCACCCTCACCGAGACGTTCGAAGCCGTCAGAACCGCCAACACCAACCGCTATACCGCCGTCATCTCCCACCGCTCCGGCGAGACGGAGGATACGACCATCGCCGACGTGGCTGTCGCCTTAAACGCCGGCCAGATCAAAACCGGCGCACCCAGCCGCACCGACCGCGTCGCCAAGTACAACCAGCTCCTCCGCATTGAGGAGGAACTGGGCAAGGC
>JAAYBH010000538.1 GCA_012718935.1 Clostridiales bacterium | reverse complement strand
GCCGCTGCAAGGTAGCCGGTATAATAGGTACTGCCCGCGTCGGAGAAGTTGTCTGGCGGATTTTCATCGGGAGCCAGCCCGTAAGCGCGCATCATCATCACGATGAATTCGCCGCGCGTCAGTCTTGCCTCGGGGCTGAAATAGCCCCCGCCGGTACCTTCTGCAATCTTCCTTGCCGCGATGAAGCCTACCGGCTTACTGTACCAGACGTCGGAGACAACATCATTGTAGCTGACAGGATTATATGCCACCGCATAGTCGCTGAAATGGGTGGTGCTGAAGCTGACCGTACCTGTCATCGCGTCGTAGCGGCTATTGGGTATGGTGACAACGTTGCCGCCGCCGTCTATGTACCAGATGACGATGCTTTCCGGATTGGCAAGCTCCTCCGCCGTCGGCGTGTAGGGGATGGAAACCGTTACCGGCGCGTCGGGATTGCTCCAGCCGGTCCGTGCGCCGTCAATGGACAGCGTCAGCTTGATGAGAGGCTTGTCCCCGATGGCCGCTTTCACCGCGTCGGGGAGCTTTTCTTTATCGCCCGTGCCGATAGCGATTTCAGCGCTGCCGGTGAGCCCTGTTCCGGAAAGCATATTTCCTGGTACGGTGATGCTGCCCGTGTCTGTTTTAACTGTCAGTGCGCCAGTCGATGAGCCCGACAGGGCGGCAGCGGGCAGACTGACGGTATAGGTACTCACCCCGGGTATGGAGGGAAGGGTCACAACAGTCGTTTCCCCGCCGAAAAGGCTTCCGGTGATTGTCTCGAGATCGACTGTCACCTTGTTTGCTTCGGTATCCAAATTAATGCTGAGGCTGCTCCCGCCGGATACCTCCGCATTATACCCGGACGTCTCAGGCGTTCCGTCTCCGCCGTAGGGCGGTGCTGTGACTGTGAAGTCTGCTTCGGCAAAGAAGGGACCACCATCGTAATCGGCTGCCTTGACGGTATAGGTTCCATATCTTGTAAACCTGATGCTCATACTCCCCGAAAACGTGCCTTCGTTCGTTACAGCGCAGGTGTTCATTGCTATCTGGCTGCCGCCCAGGTCAAGAAGCAGCACGGCCACGGCTTTTTCGTCACTCGATACAGACCCCGAGAATGTCACCGTACTGCCGCTGTACGACGCGGTGATGGAGCCCGTGGTTTCCACAGCCAACGCGGAAAAAGGAGCTGCGCAGAGAATCAGGAGCGTCAGTGCCAGAGCGAAAAGTCTCTTTTTCATGTCTTGCCCTCCTTATTGCTTCGTCCACGTTACGCCGGTTCCGGAACCAAAGCTTACGCCGCCAAAAGCGTTGTCACCCGGCTCGTCTTTCAGCACCAGCACCGAAACGGATAAGGGTGCGGCGGCAGCGTCGGTGCCGGAATAGATAAGATAATCGACTGCGTTGGCCGCGTCGCCGTAATCAAACACAGCCCCCATCGGAACAAGTATGGTTTCCGTTTCGACCCTGCCATCTGCGTATGTGCAAGTGACATACAGGCCGTAGGGCGCGATATTTTCGCCGTCGGGTATGTAATAGGTGGCGGTGAGCTGAAATCTGTTTTCCGTTAGATCCACGAGGCTGCCGGGTTGCGTCCCGTGCCCTATCTGACTCATACCTCCGCCGCTATGCTCCTGTATATCCACACCCACGCGATGGATGGTTACGTTTGCCGATTTCGTTTCGTCATCCCCCAGGGTCAACGTCAGCGGAACGGTTATGTAGTCGTAATAATCGGAAAGGAACGTCACAATAACAGAGCCCGAATTGTCCTCAAAGGTATATCCGGGACTGCCTGACTCCGTACGAACGGCGACGTGCGTAACGTTTCCATCGGCGGGAGGCGAGAGAGTAACGGTATCATTGCCGAAGAATATCTCCAACCGGTAATTCACCGTCCCGTCGTCGTCCACACGGTTCACGCGGGGAGAGGTGTCGATAGACCATGCGCCCGCATCTTGAGTAACGCCGATTTTTGTCGCCTCCGCTTCTATATACACCGCGTCTGCTGTGACAATATTCGTCGGATACCAGTTTACCGCTGTGTCGGGCAGAGTGCCGTTGTTAGTAACGTGCCACTGCATGTTGTAAAACGCGCCCGTTACTTCATACGCGCCGTCTTCTCCCGCGCTGACGGGCAGGTCAAGCCCAATTGCGCGCGACATATCCATTGCAAAGGCGCCATACGGCCCGAAGGCATAAATTTTCCCGCTTGTTATTGAAGGTATTGTGATGTTTGCCGGATCTAAATCTTCGAGCCCGCTGCCGTCGAAAACGGTAAGCGCTTTTTCGCCGCCCTCAGGCTCGGTCAATATAAGCAGCGTTTTCGCGTTGTTGACTATATAGAAATACGCGACGCCCAGATCGTCAATAGTGACCTCCTTGTAGGAGGTTGGGCCAACCGTGGGGAGGGATGTGCCATTTACAATATTTGTTATGTCATCGTCCGAAACGACGACTCTCTGCAGGCCCAGCTCGCGCCGTATGGCTGCCTTCATATCGGCCTCATCCCCTGCCTCGCTGTCCAGAATCGCATAATAGGGAGTCGGCAGGCCTGTCTGCTCTTCGGTCTCGACGACAAGTGTATAGTTGAAATTGGTTTCCACATCCGCGTAGAGCACGCCGGTGTCGGGGTCATAGTTTACAAACACGCCCTCACGCAGCCCGTTCTCACGCCGGATATTGAAATCCTTTAACCTGTAGCCTTTCTCCTCGATCGTTAAGTAATAGCGCACCATGTCGCGGGTCAGGCTTGTGAATTGGTTGCCGTCGAGGATAACCGGGTCTCCGTTTATATTGACAGCAATCGTCACATGCTCAATCTGCGGCACGGTAATGGTGTATTCCATTGGCTGCATAAAGGTGACCTCAACCGGTTGGCTGCGGCGCACGTTAAAAAGCGTGAACTTGTTATTCTGATCGGCCCGTTCCGGCCTGTTGTCCACCCGCAGCTC
>JAAYBH010000078.1 GCA_012718935.1 Clostridiales bacterium | reverse complement strand
GGCTGCGCTGCTCAAGAGTGATAATCGCCTTGAACAAGGCGGTGTGCTGATGCCGCCGTATCCGGAGCTGTTGATCAAAGCGGCTGAAACAGACCGGTTTCGCGACGTCTTATTGTCCTGTTATGTCAGCAGGATGGACGAAACGATACCGAATCAGTTTGCCGCTGTTATCTTTTCGCTCAGCACCAGAGAGCATTACGTCGCATTCAGGGGTACGGACGACAATCTGGCCGGCTGGAAGGAAGATTTCCTTATGAGCTTTAAGGATGCCGTGCTGGCGCAAAAGCAGGCCGCAGCGTACTTAAGCAAGTATGCCGCAAAGCTGCCGGGCCGGATTTACGTCGGCGGCCACTCAAAGGGCGGCAATCTGGCCGTTTTCGCGGCGTCCCATACGACAGACAGGCTCCGGAGCAAAATTGCCGCCATCTGTAACAACGACGGCCCCGGCTTCCAGACAGCGCTTTTGAAAAGCGATGGGTATTCAAAAATCGAAAGCCGAATCCGCACGGTTATACCCAAATCCTCCGTGATCGGGCTGCTGCTGGAGCACGGCGAGGACTATAAAATCGTCGCCAGCACGGAGAACGGGATCCTGTCCCACAACCCGCTGACATGGGGTGTCATCGGCGCATCCTTTGTCCACGAAAAGGAGCTTTCAAAATCCAGCCGCAAGATCAACGAGGCGCTCCGGGCCTGGCTGAGCGGGCTGACACTGCCCGAGCGCGAGCAATTCACCGAAGCGCTTTTCGATGTGATCCGCGCCTCCGGCGCTCAGACCCTGTCCGACCTCACAAAGGAGCGGCTCGTCATCATTGACGCCATGATCAAAAAGTATCTGAGCCTGGACAGGGAGACGCGGCGGCTGCTGCGGGACACCGTCATCAACTTCTTCAGTATCCGCCAGAAAGTCCTTCACGCATCCATCGGGGAGAGTATCGGGACCCTGTTGGGTAAACAAACGTCATAATTCATTCGCTTTTCTGCGTTCCTCGTAAGGGTCGCCGCCCTCGGCGTTTTCTTATGCTCAGGCTGACGGCTCTCCAAGTCCCATATTTCATCTGCCGTTATCTCAATCATAGCTCCGGCTAAAAACATTCGTCCAAAGTATTTCAAAGGGTTAATGAAATATTTCATAGGGTTTTCAAAATACTTCATAGGGCTTATATCATCACTTCCCGTGAACGGCGCAATAACCGAATCGGAGAAATTAAGAAGATTTATCTATCCTTAACGACACAGGGCGGACACGAGGTCCGCCCCTATGATGTGAAATTCCCTTATTTTACATTGTCGTGGCGCCGCCGTCGATGACGAGATTGCTGCCGGTGCAGAAGGAGGACTCGTCGCTGGCGAAAAACAGGAAGCCGTAAGCGATCTCTTCGGGCTGTGCAGCCCGCCCCATCGGAACCGTACTGGCGGCAATGCTGCTGATATCGATACCGCCCGGCGCCGTATCCGCGAGAGTGAGGCCCGGCATAACGGAGTTGACCCGGATACCCTGATCGGCGTATTCCCTGGCGAGGGACCGCGTGAACGCATTGATGGCGCCCTTGCCGGCGGCATAGGACGCGATGCCGCCGGCGCCCATCTCGGCGCCGACGTAGGAGGTATTGATGATCGAACCCTTCTGCAGGCGGGTCATATGGGGGAGGACTTCACGGCAGAGGACGAGATAGCTTTTGATGTTGATGTTGAAAATTTCCTCATAATCCCTGATTTCATCATAACCTCCCGGGGCAGATGGCGACACAGCGCCGGCATTATTGACAAGAACGTCGATTTGTCCGTATTTTGCAATTGCCGTGCTGACGAGATACTGCAGGTCCTCCGTCTTCGTCACGTCGGTTCGGACATACAGCGCGTCAGCGCCCAACGCTTTGAGCTTGCGCTCCAAATCAAGCCCGTTCTGCTCCAAGGACCCCGCGACGACGACCCTGGCTCCTTCCCTGACAAACAGAACGGCAACAGCCCGTCCGATGCCGGATGTTGCGCCGGTGATAATCGCGACCTTGTTCTCCAAACGACCAGCCATGCCAAGTACCTCCCGATTGGTGTAATTTTACTTATCATATATGCGTTCAGGCATAGCTGTCAAGAAATCTTGTCAGTTTTTGCCTGAATCTTCCAGATACTATTCATAATACCCTTCATCTGACTTAATAAGACTGTCAAACTGCGCTGCGTCATGGCCGAAGAGAATCGTCGCGTTGTGCGCGGCGGCATATTCCCTGATGAAATTCGCCGTACGGATATAACCCTGTTCGTCATGGACGAGCCCCGCTAGCATAACCGGCGGCCCCAGATTTTCTTTTGTGTAGAGCGCGTCGGCGACGAGCAGAAAGCTGCAGGACTTCCTGAACTCGGCCAGAAGGCCCATCATGCCATATGTATGGCCGGACCCGAAATTGACGATCGTCAGGCCGGGTAGCAGAGAATATTCCTTGATGCCGGGAACGATCAGCCGCCAGTTGAGTTCAGCTCCCAGCCAGCCCCTGATATCCGATTCGATATATGCCGGTTTGTAGACCCGGAGTGCCAGCTGCTTCAGCGCTTCCATCAGCTCAAGCTCGCTGACAAAGACCTCCGCTTTCTTAAAGAGCTTCAGGCAGCCCGCGTGGTCCGTATGGAGATGTGACATTACAACGTATTTAATATCATCGGGTGAAATACCCAGCTGCCTGAGCTGCGCCGGGAGATGCTCATGCGCGCCGGCAAAGAGCGGCGACACCTGCTTGTTCATTTCAGGCCAGTTTTTCGACATGCCCTCCGGGTCGCAGGCGGTATCAAACAGCACAAGCCCCTCTGGGTGGTCAAATAAGAACACGGGCACGGGTATATACACCCTTTCATAACCGTCCGCCGCCTCCCCGGCTAGGAGCGCCGATTTCTCAAGCCAAAGCTTTCCGCAGGAGATGATATGCATTTTCATAGTATTCAAACCCCCGTACCAAAGCGTCTTCCAGCTTTGTCATATTTTTATCCAGCCAGTGGCACAGCTTTAATGAGAAGAATGCATCGTTTAACAGGATATGCCTGTTTTCATTTTCCATAGCATAGTACCGGCCAAAACGATTCCGCCTAAACAGCTTGTCTCATCCTTCCAGTAACGCGCGCCGTCCAGTGTTCTGCTCATCAGCCGGAAATCAATCATTTCAGCCAGTACTCCTTCCCGTCATTTGTTCTGTCCATGAAGCCGTATTCGATCAAATAGCGGCGGATGGTGGCAAAATCGTCGTAAATATCTTCCAGAATACCGTTGACTTCCTTTTCGGAATACTTGCGTTCACGCTCAAACCGGCTGGAGATTTTTTTCAGGATTACGATCTTTTTCTTTTCCTTGGGTGAAAGATTTTTCAACTTCAAGGGCTCCAGCGATGAAAATATATTGGAAATGATCGTATTTTCCTCTTCTATCGTGATTTGATATCTTTCGTCAACCATTGTGGCGCCTCCGTGAATATCCATAAATTCCTCCTTATCTGTCACAATGCTCTTGGCCTTCTGCTTCCCCTGAACGGCAAGCTCGTAGATGGCGAGATAGAGCTTGGCCTGTCTGGCCTTTTCCTTGAATACGAAACGCTGGTGCCGGACCGTTGCGGCAGCCGAACCTGTCTGTGCTGCGATTTCCCGATCTGTCTTACCCGCCGCCATCATCAGGAGCAGCTCTTTTTGATTGTCCGTCAGCCCTGTGTGTCTTTTTCCATGCGACAATAACGCCTCCTGCATGCCGCCGTGCTCCTCCGCAATATGAAAATTGGCCATTTTTTCAGCGCTCAATAAACGTTCGCCGGACCTGAACACTTCTCCGAATTCAAAAGTCCGGCCGCAGATTGTGCAGACATACGCATCTTTTTTAGTATCGCTGGTGTAGCCTTTCTTCAGTTCTTCAAGAGACTTGTCAAGAATCGCGTCCATAATAGATCACCATCTTCTAAATTAATAAACATATCATATATTTGTTTATCTAAACTGTCAACAGTTGTATCGTATATCCGTGATTGTTCAATGTTATCCAACCGTTATTATCCAAATATCCAAAAAATATGACACTTATTTATCATATATTACGATTATTTCAATACTGGGAATTTTTTCTTGAAGAATACCTTTTAATATGTTTATATAGTAATGCTCGATCAGAACTTTTTTTTTACAAATAGTGGACTTTATGTAAATTATCACGATATATAAGGATGAAGGGTGGTGGGCGGATTTGTTCAGGAAGAAAATCCTGATCGTTGATGACAGCAGCTTTTATGCTAGTGTTATACTCAAAGCGCTGACGCAGGAAGGCTATGAAGTCGTATGGGCGCCATGCGGGGAGGACGCTCTGCGCATGGTCCGGGAGGAAAAGCCGGATCTGGTGCTGCTTGATATTATCATGCCGGACATCAGCGGTTACGAGGTCTGCCGTATACTGCGCGCGGCTGAGAGCAACAACCTGATGCCCATCATCATGCTCACGAGCAGGGACGGCCATGAGGATATGCTGACTGGCCTTGACCTTGGCGCCGACGATTACATTATCAAGCCCTTTGATAACCGCGAGCTGTTGTGCCGCGTTAAAAACACAATAAAGAGGATCGACCGGAACAGAAACGCAAACCCGCTCACAGGCCTGCCGGGCAATCTCGAGATCATGCGCGAGCTCGATTACAGGATTGAAAAAAAGCTGCCGTTTGCCGCGATATATGCCGACCTCGATAATTTTAAAGCGTACAATGACGCGTATGGATTCATGAAGGGCGACGTGGCCATCAAACTTACAGCCGATATCCTGAATGACGCTGCCGCCGTCGGCGATTCCGATTCGTTTCTGGGCCACATCGGCGGCGATGACTTTATCGTGATCGTCAATCCTGTATGCGCTGAAAGCGTCTGCCAGGGGATTATCGATTGCTTCGACCAACGCATCAGGGGGCTCTACGCGGAGAATGACCTTGAACAAGGCCACATCGTCACGTATAACCGCCAGGGCGATGAGACGCTCTGCCCGATCATGACGATTTCTCTGGCCGTCGTCACTAACGAAAACAGGTCCTTCACGTCGCATCTTGAAGTCTCGGACACAGCAGCCGAGCTCAAGAAGAAAGCAAAATCCATAAGCTTCAGTGTTTATTTGAAAGACAACCGGAAATACGCATAAGCAGGGCAAACGGAAATCCCGCCTACCCTGCTTTTTTTGCGCAAAAACGTTTAAAACCCCTGGGGCATAATACCTCTAACCCTCAACGCCCACATATCTGAAGCCCAGATAATCCAATATCGATACAAGCGCCCGGAGGGATTGCCGGATATCCTCCGGCTCCGCGACGGGTGCGGGGTTTGCGAAAACCGCTTCATAAGCTTCTTTGAATTCGCCGGTCAGCGGTATCAGTACCGGTCCGCCTGACGACGTATCGACATTGTTTTCGGCGATATAGTCTCTGATGAGATCGGTCAGCGCCGCTTTGGCCTTCGCGCTGAATGCCGTGGTCTTGGGACCTGTATCAACATAATCGGCCGCAAAGCGCTTCATCTCGGCGTGCTTGTAGTTGACGGTGCCGCTGTGGATGTTGAGAAAACAGGACAGAAGGCCGAACTCCGCCGCCAGCTTGTTCGTTTTGAGCCCCCGGACCTCGTCCGCAAGCCGGTAAACGCGGCCCTCAACCTTGTAGGTCAGGCAGCAGCCGATCCAGATCTGTATAAGAATATACGGGAACATGAATGCGAAGTTTTCACGGGTAAACGGCTCTCCATCCGTGCGGAGTTTGTTGGCGAGCTTTATAATCCGGTCCCTGTCCAGCTGCATGACGGATACCGCATCAAATATTTCCAAAAAATCCCGGGCGATCACGCAGTAAACCGCGTCGGAATAGGGGAAAAACCTCATACCAGGTTTCAACAACCCGGAAAGGTCGCATTTTTCGGCATCAAAATCCCCCTCCAGCAGCCCGAGTTCCGCCGGACCGGACAGCTCCCGGAGGCAGATCTTGCACGGCTTCGATTTCAGCTGGTATTCCTGCCATGCGCCCTCGTCGTCGTCGATCCGCAGCGACTTGAAAAACGGCTTGACAGCGAGGAATAAGTCAAATATCCTATAATACTCATCGGGATTCCCCGGATTGTCCCATTTGCAGAACCAGTTGAGCTTCCCGT
>JAAYBH010000537.1 GCA_012718935.1 Clostridiales bacterium | reverse complement strand
TCTCTCTCAGATGCGGGTACAGCTTCTCCGAGAGAATCAGGCGATTCCAGAGGATCGCGCGATGCTCTTTCAGATACGATTTCCGCATCCTCCCGTACTTGCCCAGGTTCGTCTCCGGCTGCTCTGTCAGCGTCAGGTCTGGAATCAGATAATCCCCGCTCTTCGTGTAGGTCAATTCGCTCATTTGTGCCGCTCCTCTCCGCGATATGCTCGCGCTCATAATTTCTTATCGTTACTTCAATCTGCCGCAGTACCTGTTGATTGATTTCGCTGACTGCCGTTCCGAGGGCGGCGACAGTCTCGGGGGTATTGAAATCAAAAATGCTCAGAAAATCTTCGTGCTCAAAGCGGTCGTCCGGCTCCAATCCGCAGCGTGACATAAGTGCGTAAGTGATGCTGACGGTCGCCGCGTTTCGGAACTGAACTCCGATGTTGAAATCATCATACTCTTCAAGAAACGAATCGGCAACGATGTCGAGCATATCACGGCTGTGCTCGTTCCAATATTCATCCGCGAGTTGTGCGGCGACATGCTCAAGCTGTTCGTCAATTCCGAGGCTTCCCGAAACATCATAGTTGCGCTCCAACATAGCGGATACTTCGTCGGTGTGTTCGGGTCGAAGCTCCCACAGCTTGACCGAGCGTGAATTTTCGCGTGTGCCGGTATCGGCTACATCAAAAACATATTTCAGCTTAGGTCTGTCGCCGGTTGTGTCGATGAGCGCGATACCCTTTGAACCTTTGCGGACATAGCGTCCCCATTTGTCATTCCAGAAATCGTATTCGGCGCAGGCGGTGGCGTCCGGTCTCTGAGCATGAATCATGACCTGCTCGTTGTACGGGTACTTGTAAAGCCGTGCGGCGGTCTGCAAAAACGCCATCCAACGCTCATGACTGCCAGTGATCTGCGTTGCCGCCTGGTCTGCCATCTGCCGGTATGCCTGTAAATTACTTGGCATGGGCTGTCCTCCTTCAGAAATAGAATAAGCCGCCTGGCATATAAAACCAGACGGCTATGTAATGGGTATTCAGTTTATGTACTCAACTTGCAAAACGTGGATTTAATGAGTGAAGGCTATACTCATGATAGGTTAGTGAAATTATACTTTTCCGAATTCCTGAAGAACCGGCTCATATATCGACCAGACCTCATAATCTTCGTAAAACTCCCGTATAGTCTTTTTGTTATAGCTGTTGCGGCTTTCGGTATCAGCACCGGCCTTAATCAAAAGGCGGAATATCCGCTGAAAGTCCTCGATCATTTCCGGCGTCCTTTTCAGACCCGGATAAAGCTTGCCGGTCAGAGGATCCTTTTGAGGGCAGAGATAGGACGCCTGCTGTATAGCTTCCGAAAGCGCATTGTCATTGTAATTGTTCACCGCGTTTACATCCGCGCCCATGTCGATCATTCTTTTCAGCAGAGCGTAAGCGCGGTCGGCATCGTCTTTTGTGTGCTTCCATTCAAACTCGTTATTGTTCGGGTCGTCTGCGTCAACGCACGCGTATCTTCTGGAATTCCAGATCGCTACACTGACCGCATCGTGCAGTACCGGGTGTGCCTGAGGGATATGCAGCTCCGCAGGCTCCATATAATTGACGGCGGCGCCGCTGTCAAGCAAAAAGTCTGCAATATCACGATGCCAATTGGTCGTAAGGCTGACCTGAAGCGGCGACATTCCCTTTGTATCCACGGGCTTTTTCGGCGCGACCGAATTTACAATCGACGGGTCTTTTGCAAGCATCGCCTGTACCGCTTTCAGGTCGTCCTCTTTGATCGCCGTAAAAATATCCTTCTCTTTTGTTTTGGCCATGTTGATGCCCTTTCATGATTCGGTTTGTTGTTCTGATGGATTATATAAACAATCTCCAAGTCAACCCTAAAAACATATGGCAGAAGCCCTATTGACTTCTGCCATATATTCTACCTCATCTTTGTGTCTTTTTCTACAGCTTACTCGTCGAAGTCCGGGAACAGCTCCAGCTTAGCGAAATCCTCGTCGCTGAGCGCCTCCAGCTTTTCTAAAACGCTGTCCGTCAGGTCGCGCAGCTCGGTTTCTTCCGGCTCAAGATATTCACGCATGGCGGTGAGCGCATCCGTTAAGCCATCCTTTGTGCCGGTGGTGTAAATGCACATGAGGTTGATCTCGTCATTGGTGAAAGTATTCATGCTCATATCTCTCTTTCTGCATTCTTTGGAATGCTGCGTTCATTGACAGGCGCTGCTTTTATCGGATTTGCAGGCATTATAGGGCTTTTCAGCTTTGCGAGCACGGAGGGCTTTCTCGAAGACTGCTCCGGCTGCTTTTTCGGCTCGCTCTCCGCTTGTTCACGCCGTACAGCCTCCGCATAGGCAAACAGCGAGACAGGCTGACCGGATTTTGCCTGTTCCTCGAGCTCCGCTGTGGTCTGCTGCTTCTGACCGTTATTCAGTATGCCGTCAATCATACCGTAGTCGTCTTCCATCGCCATTTCGGTGTTCTTCAGGTAGTTTTCCGATTTCAGAAATGTCGGCAGCTCCTTGAATCCCCATGAATCAACGTAGTGACAGGATACCACTCCGGCCTGCCTGAGAGCAACAATGTCGCTGACACTCATACTGTGGCCGGTGAAGTCGGCGGGATGGTCAATGTTGAAGGTCTGATACAGCGCGTTCAGCTTGTCCTGTGTATCACCGTCATGCGGCAATTCTCCTGTGTATACCGCCTCATAGCGGTCGTGCTCAATCGGAATCCCGCTCTTTTCAAGATAATCCGTACCCATAAAGCGCTGCGCTGTGTTCTCCGGGATGTCCGAAAGCTGGTATATCACATAAGCATCGCCGGCGGCACTCAGAAACGCGCTCTCCAAATCCGGCTTGCTCTGCTCCGCAGGGAACTGGTCTCGCACAGGCTCCCAATCCTCGCGGGTAATGCCGAACATACCGCTGTGGTTTTGAATCTACTCCGGCTCAAATGCCATCGCATC
>JAAYBH010000536.1 GCA_012718935.1 Clostridiales bacterium | reverse complement strand
TGGATTGTGCTTCCGATTTCGCTTGCCATGATGTTTGGCACACTCTTTGTATTTAAAATGTTGTCGGCAAAAAAAGCCCCGGCTTGAAAGCCTATGAGATGAAGTTTTTTTGAATAACTTTTGCCTGACGGCAACAGGAAAAAATAAACACATAATTCATAATAAACGTCTCCCGCCTAACTTCATACAATTGAAAGGCGGGAGATTCTTTTTTCGCGGTGTCTGAAATCATGTTTCATGTCGAATTAATCATGAGGAGTTCAATTCGTGGAAAAAGATCGGGGTTAATCTTCCATCGAAAACTGCCGTCGCATCGTTCCAGTTTTCGGTCCTGCCGAATATCGATTGGGGAAAGATTGTTGCGTTCAAACTCGTTTCATCCATGTCAAAGACGACCTACCGCCAAGGTGCGGATGAGTTCGACCCGGTATCCATTTTGGTACGTGCCGGCATCGGCAGTTATAAATCTTCAGGCAAAATCGATATTACCGGATACGAGGACTTGGACTGGGAAGATCTCACCTTCTACGCCGGAGGCCGCGGTATGAAGTATAAAGAGGACGGCGTGCAGATCACGAAGGGTTACCGCTTCTGGACACCCGGTGAGAAAGACCTGTGGGTCGTCGTCGCGAATCATCATGTGGTCATTCCGTTTACAGTCACGCCATTCGTATCATCTGTGAAAGTAGTCGGCACGCCAACGATGACTGCGGGTTCGACGATCAGCACGAGTGACTTCTCCGTTCAAGCCAGCTACAAAGACGGAACTTCGGGGGTGATAAGCGGCGACAGTCTCGGCATCTCTATCAATGGTCAGCGGATGTACAAAGGCGGTGGTTACGACGTGCCCTCCGGCAAGCCCACAATCAGCCTGAGCATGGGCGACTTTACCATCAAGGGCAATGGCGGCGGACTCATCGGTAAAACAGTATCGGAATCTGAAGAAGCCAAAAATTCGCGCACCGTTACCGTTGCGATTGATAAAATCGTAGATTCAGAGCAGTACAAAGCATGGGACAGCGGTCAGGGCGTTATCAAGTACACGATTAATGGTGGTGAGCCAAAAGCGCTTTTCATCGAGGCCAACACTCCTGCGGCGAAGTCGTTCTCCGCAAAAGCGGGCGACAAGGTACAGGTCATCTGGAAGGGAAATGATTATGCGCAGGAAGGGCAGGTGTATGTCTACTACCAGGACGACCCGGCCACAAGCATCAGTGACAGCAGCCGCATCCTGGGTTCAATCCCTGCCGGCAAGGCGAACCCGGAGGGTGACAATGTTGTGGCAAGCTTTGCCGTAAGCGCGGCAAATACTGCCCCGCCGTCTGCTACCCCGTCAGCTGCACCTGTGAAGTCGGCCGATTACGGCAAGCCACCTGCAGCCCTGACGGGTATGTCGCAGAAAGAGTGGGATGTGCTGCGGCTTGTGAACATTGAGCGTGCGAAGAAGGGACTGTCGCTGCTTGTAACGTTCGATGTCCTGAATGCGGGCAGCGGTATTCGCGCCGTTGAGATTGGATCCAGTTCGCACACGATCGTCCCGACGGTTCAGGCCCGAACACGGTGCTGAAAGATCTGGGCTATAAGTATGCTGCCTTTGGCGAGAACATCGCGCGGGGGCAGAAGTCGGCGGCCGAGGTTGTCAAAGACTGGATGAATTCGGAAGGTCACCGGGCAAACATTCTGCACGACTCGTTTCTGCATCTGGGTGTTGGGAACTCGGGCGACAATTGGGTTCAGCTGTTCTCGGCAGATTCGGGCAGCAAGGCGACTTCAATTGACTACAACGAGGCTCTGGGCTATTTCACGCTGACTTTGAAAAGCAGCGTGACCGCATACGCACCTTATGATCCAGTCAGTTCGCCGGCCAAGGACGAAAAGGAGACCTTTAACTATCCAGGCGCTGAGGCCGTAGGCAACAAGACGCCCGTTCCTGCTCCTGCTCCCACACCTAAGACTGGAACCATCACCGCAAATCCGACCAATACAAAGTTCATGCTGAATGGCGCGGAGGTAGCGCTGCCCGCCTATGAAATCGGCGGCAACAACTATGTCAAGCTTCGCGACGTGGCGGCACTCCTGAAAACGCGGTTCGATGTCCGCTGGGAGGATGGCAAGGCGAAGCTGTATAATCACGAAGCATATACTCCGGTTGGCGGCGAACTTGCCGCAATCGGCGCAGAGAGCAAAAGCGCGGCGGTCAGCAAAACCGAATTTGAGTATTACGACAAATGGGGCGAGTGGGTCGGGAACGTGACCCCTACCGCATACGCAATCGGCGGCAATAACTTCATCAAGCTCCGCGACATCGCGAAAATGTTCGACTTTGACGTTGACTGGCGCGACAACAAGGCATGGATTGAGCCTGACGAGTCTTACACGGACGACTGACCTACGAAATAGATTAACCTGTGTTTAGGCGGTTCACGTTGAACCGCCTATTCTTTTTCCTATCCATTTATCAATGACGAATGATATGCCGATGTTCATAACAGAATATGGTATTTCACTATACCGAAAAATGGAGGGATCTTTGTGGAGTCATATATTAATAAGGCTCATAAGTTCAATGCGTTTATCATGTGGGTTTTTTCAACAGTTCTTTCTATTACCGCTTACTTTAACGGGGGATTCAAACGGGCTATTGTCGCCGCTGTTTTAACATATTCCATCAGTCTTATATCAACAGGCATAGCATATATCAAGGTGAAGAATAATTGTGTCAAATCTCTTGTCATTCCTTTATTGCCTACAATAGGCATAATAATATATTCAGCATCACAGGGTGGGGTACCGCGTATGTTTACTGCTTATGTTGTATGTGTCTGTTTAGCAGCAGTGTATTTTAATAAAAAGATAATTCTGTTTTTTTGCTCGATTGTATCTGTTATTCTTGTAGGCCTGTATATTATCAACCCTACAATGATTCTTGGAGTTAATAATGACTTCGGTGAATTCGTCCCGAGGTTCGGCATGTTTATATGCGGCGGTATTGCATTATACTATCTTGCAAGCGAAGGAAACAAACACTTAGCCGGGGCTATAAACGAAAGCGAAAAAGCATCACTCTTAAATAATAATCTTGCCGCAGTAATAAAACAGGTGAATATTACTACCGAAAGTCTTTTTGAGAATGTAAGCAAATGTAATGACAATATTGTAGAAAATCAACAGGGTGTGACCAATGTGACCCGTTCCGTCCAGGATATATCTAAAGCCGCCGAAGAAAGCGCTACGGCGGTAAACAATATTAACAACTATGTTTTAGATTCATCTCAATTGATCAGTGAAACATATTCCATTTTGTCAACGGTCACGAATCTTGTCGGCATGAGTTTCCACCGTCATTGACGTAATAATTCGCCCGTCATACCGTAGCTCAAATGAACGATGGGACGTCATTCCGCAATTAGCTGACAAACCTGAAAAAAATCCCTTCGAATGGCG
>JAAYBH010000535.1 GCA_012718935.1 Clostridiales bacterium | reverse complement strand
TGTCGACACATCGGATCTGACCAGGATCGAAACCTGCCTGAAGCCGGAAACAAAAGCCGTTTTTATAGAGACACCGACGAACCCAATGATGCAGGTGACGGACATCGCTGCGGCGGCAGAGCTTATCCGCTCAAGGGGCATACTGCTTATTGTCGACAATACTTTTCTGACACCGTATTTTCAAAGACCGCTGGAGCTTGGAGCAGACATTGTCGTCCACAGCGGCACAAAATATCTGGGCGGCCATAACGATACAATGGCGGGATTTGTTGTTACAGGCAGCACCGAGCTTCATGACCGGCTGCGGTTTATCTATAAGACAGTCGGGCCGTGCCTGGCCCCCTTTGACAGCTGGCTCATCCTCCGCGGTATAAAAACCCTGGCCGTTCGCATGGAAAAGCAGCAGGAAAATGCCATGCTGCTGTCCCAATGGCTACGCGGACACCAAAAGGTCACAGCCGTCCATTATGTCGGACTGCCCGATCATCCCGGTTATGACGTTTCAACCAGGCAGTCGACCGGCTTTGGAGCAATGATCTCGTTTGAGACCACCGATGAGGAAACTGCAAAACGCGTGCTTGAGCGCGTTCGGGTCATACAATACGCCGAAAGCCTCGGCGGCGTCGAATCCCTGATTACCTATCCGATTCTTCAGACACATGCCGACATTCCCGAGGCGCAGCGCTCCTCGAAGGGTATCAGCAGCAGATTGCTGCGGCTTTCGGTGGGACTTGAGTCCTTTGAAGATCTGAAAGCCGATCTTAATGAGGCTTTGGAGGTTAGAACATGACAGGAAGTATTTTCGATGAGGTAATCGACAGGAAAAACACCGGCAGCATCAAGCATGACTTTGCCGTCAGGCGGGGCCTCCCCGAGGATGTCCTGCCCCTCTGGGTTGCCGATATGGACTTCAAGTCGCCTCAGTGCGTTATTGACGCGCTGACGGACAGAAGCCGTCACGGTGTTTTCGGTTACAGCGACTGCGGCGACGATTACGTACAGGTTCTCCAAAAATGGTTCATTGACCGTTTCGGCTGGGAGATCAACCCTGAATGGCTCGTCAAAACACCGGGCGTCGTCTATGCCGCCGCAACGGCGATACGGGCATATACAAGAGAAGGCGACGCTGTCCTGATACAGGAGCCCGTTTACTACCCCTTCCGTGAGATTGTCATAGCCAACAGCAGAAAGCTCGCCGTCAGTGAGCTCGTTTATGATGGGTCTTCATATTCGATCGATTTTGAAGACTTTGAAAAGAAGACCATCGAAAACAGCGTTAAACTATTCATCCTCTGCAGCCCGCACAACCCCGTCGGCCGTGTTTGGTCGAAGGACGAGCTGGTTCGCCTCGGCGAAATCTGCCATCGGCATCATGTCATTGTCGTCTCCGATGAGATTCACGCGGACTTCGTCTATCCCGGTCACACACACACCGTGTTTTCCGGTCTGAGACCGGAATATGCGGATTTCACAATCACCTGCACAGCGCCGACCAAAACATTTAATCTGGCGGCGCTGCAGATATCCAATATATTCATCCCGAATCCATCGCTCCGGAGCATTTTCAGAAAGGAAATAGATAAAAGCGGCTACAGCCAGTTGAATATCATGGGCATGGTCGCCTGCATGGCGGCCTACACCGACGGACACGCCTGGCTGGAAGCGCTTAAAACATACCTGACCGGAAACCTTGAATTCCTGCGTGCATTCCTTAAAGAAAAGCTCCCGCAGGTGAAGCTCGTTGAGCCGGAGGGCACTTATCTCGTATGGCTGGATATGAAGGCGCTGAATCTCGATGAAAAGGCGCTTGAGGATATGATTATCCATAAGGCGAAGCTCTGGCTTGACGGCGGGGCAATGTTCGGTCAAAGCGGCGCGGGTTTCCAGCGCGTCAATATCGCCTGTCCCAGGGTGATGCTTGAAAGAGCGCTTAGACAGCTGTACGATGCAGTAAAGTCTCAATAGAAGCCGGCTTGCATGACGAGCAGCCCCGGTGATTTCGCACAATCACCGGG
Organism: Clostridiales bacterium; assembly: GCA_012718935.1. Taxonomy (GTDB): domain Bacteria; phylum Bacillota; class Clostridia; order Oscillospirales; family Oscillospiraceae; genus Sporobacter. The sequence goes on along the minus strand of JAAYBH010000535.1, from coordinate 96 downwards.
GCTGCGTTTTTTATTACCGATACCACGGCCGGACCACCAATCAGCCGGCTTCGGCGCTCTGGATGCCGTAGAGGCGGGCGTACTGACCGTTCATAT
>JAAYBH010000534.1 GCA_012718935.1 Clostridiales bacterium | reverse complement strand
CCTCCTGAGCATGTCAACCTGTTTTTTAAGCCTGCCGATATCCCCCACAGGCTTCGGCATACGGCTTGACATGTCGACCGGCGCAAATTCACAGAGCTTCGGCCAAATCGGCTCGATAGCGTACTTTTCCCACAGCGCCTGCGCATCCGCATTCGGGTCTTCAAGCTCCTTTATGTACACATCAAGGCTTTCATAAACGGGTATGATTTTAAGGCCCATTTCAGCGGCTCCGTTTCATTCGAAAATATTGGCGCAAAGCCGGGGGCAGCTTTGCACCGCCAGTATACATGACCGTCTGTTTTTTTACAAGTCTGACACGTCCTGATATAATATGGCAGGAATATACATTCGCTAATGCAGCTATACTGAACAAGCATGGAGGGGATCGGACAATGAAAAAGAAAATTTTACTCATCACAACGGGCGGGACGATCGCATCGGAGACGAGCGAGGAGGGGCTTGTGCCCGGTCTTTCGAGCAGCGAGCTCCTGACCTCGGTCAATTCCATTGCCGAGCGGTACGATGTGACGACCAAAGATCTCTTTCAGCTGGACAGCTCAAATATCCAGCCGGAGGAGTGGCAGATGATCGCCGGCTGCATTGCCGATTCCTATGCGGGGTTCGACGGCATTGTGGTGACGCATGGGACGGACACGATGGCGTATACCTCTTCCATTTTGTCTTTTATGCTCAGAAATATCCCCGTTCCTGTGGTGCTGACGGGATCACAGCTGCCGATCTCCCACCCGCTGACGGACGCGAAGGACAACCTGTTTTGCGCCTTTGCCATGGCCGCCAGCGGGACGCCCGGCGTTTTTCTGGCCTTCAACAGGAAGGTCCTCCGCGGCTGCCGGGCCGTCAAGGTCCGGACAAAGAGCTTTGACGCCTTTGAGAGCATCAACTGTCCGCCTGTGGCAAAGGTTGACGTGGGCGGGCTCATCATCAATAACGACCTCGTGATGACACCCTCGGGGGTTTTCGAGCTGAAAAGCGCGCTGAATTCGGATATAATTCTGATTAAAGTGATCCCCGGCCTGAATCCGGGCATGCTTGAAATGCTCCGGAATACGGACTGCAGGGGTATCGTGATCGAGGCCTTCGGCGCCGGCGGGATGCACTTTATGCGGCGAGACCTTATTTCCGCGCTGCAGGCGCTGGCGGACAGCGGCATCATTATTGTCGTCTGCAGCCAGTGCCTCTACGAATCCTGCGACTTTACCATTTATCAGACGGGGATGCGCCTCGTCGAGCACAAGGGTATCATCCAAGCCAGGGACATGACGACGGAAGCTGCCGTCACAAAGCTCATGTGGTGCCTTGGGCAAGCGGACAGTGCGGACCGGCTCCGTTCCCTGTTTGAAAGCGACCTGGCGGGAGAAATCAGCTGCGGTCAAATGGCATAACCAGCATTTTTTGGCGTATTACTGAATTACTTCAATAGCTCGTTAAATTGGGTAAATTTTGTGTGGATGCCATCATTGCCGATTGTGAATTAAGTCTTGCGCTTTCTGTCGTTTCCGTGTAAAATAGCGCTGTGTTATGTGTCCGCAGAGCAGTGCGGACGGGGATACATATAAGATTAAAAAAAATATTGG
>JAAYBH010000003.1 GCA_012718935.1 Clostridiales bacterium | reverse complement strand
CTCCAGAGCCAGGACGGCATGCTCCCAATCCATGCGGCCGGACGCGACCTTGTCGGCGACGATGTTGTACAGCATGCAGCCGCTTTGGCTGACCTTTACAAGAAACAGCACGACCTCCGTTTTCGCGGTATACACGATTTTGTTTCCGGCGGCCAGTACCTTCCTGACGACCTCGTCGGGGGTATAATTCGTCACCGCGTAGACGTATTTGCCGTTTTTCATTCTGAGGATGGGGCAGATGTGATTGGATAAGAGCAGGGAAGTGTCAAAATTCTTGAGGAGCCGGTTGTTGTAAGGTTCGAGGGAATCGACGTATGTGATATGCCGGGACGCGGCAACGGCGTCAATGAGCTGGTGCTCCATAATGACATTGTTCTCCAGAAGGACGTCTCCGAGCCTCATTCCGCTGTTTTGCGCAATGGCCAGTGCCTCCTTCAGCATTTTGAAGTCGACGTATTTTTTCTCCAGCAGTACGTCACCGGTATTCCTGTGGTAGCGGAACAGCACCTGCTTGCTGATAAATTCGTGGTCTGTCTTTGCCCAGGCGACCTTCTTTTTAACACCGGAATACTTCTTGATTCCGAACCACAGCTGTTTCCAGGCGCGGAATGTGGCCGACGTATTGATGATGTTCCCCCATATGAGGCGTATCGGCATCAGCGGCGGGAGATAACACGAAAGAAGGGCGCTCCTGAGCCCGTAGACGTTGGCAATTGCCACCGCCCTCATACCCTGCCTGAATATCATCATCGCCGTCAGGGCCACACAGAGCCACCAGGAGGGGCTGAACATGGGGTATATGACCGGAAGGTCGATAAATATTGAGGCGATTGCGTAGGCAAAGACCATATAGCCGGGGAGGATGAGGAGGTTGCCTATCTTTGCCTTCTGGTCCTTGTACAGCGTATACCGGCCGGCCGCGGTGACCTTGCTCGGCTTGAAGATGTCGCCGAATTTCGCCGACTGCATGGTAATGCCGTATATCCAGCGGGTTTTCTGCTTGACGGCCGTCTGGTATGTGCCTGGGAATATGCTGCGGGTCGCTATGTAGTCCCATTTGAGCTTGCCGTCGTCCGTCAGGCGCTGGACCTTTTCCAGGACGTAATGCGTCTTGTAGCCGAGCTCGGCGAATATGAGGGAGAGCTTGTAGTCTTCGGTTAAACTGTCTTCCGGGAACATCTGCTTTCCTCTGAAGCTGTCCAGTATACGGGATGAAATCGCAAAACCGGTACCCGCGGAGGGGACAAAGGCGGACATCGAGTCCCGGGTGCCCATGACGCGGTAGTGGTTCTCGGCAAATTCGTCGGCGTATGTGCCGGAGGTCATGTTCGAGAAGAAGTTGTTCAGTGTCGGCTTCCTCTGGAGGGGAAAGACAGGAAACTGGAGGGAATCGTAATCGTCGATGAGATAATTCGTCACTTTCAGCTCATACGGATGGATGACATCCTCCGAGTCGTGGACCGTGACGGAGGTAAATTTCCAACCGCGCTCCTCCTCGAATTCCCGGATGCACCGGATGATGTTGTTGACGTTGTCCGCCTTGCAGGTAGGCCCGGGGCGCACGTTGACGACCATGTGGACGTTTTCGTATTTCTCCTCAAGCCGGCGGGCGACCGCAATTGTGGCGTTGTCGTTCGGGTAGACGCCAAGGAATATGTGGTACATTGACCGGGGGTAGTGTATCGCGTCGACCATATTGTCGATAACGGGTTCCAGGACGCTCTCCTCGTGCCAGGCGGCGACCATGATGGCCAGCAGCCTCGGCGGCTTGAAATCAATCCGCTCGATTTTCAGGTGTTCCGGCCTTTTAAAACTGAACAGGTTGACGATATCCCATATAAAGTCGTCAAAGCTGAAAAGGATATATGTCAGCGCGATAATGAAGCCGATTATGTATAAAACAGCGTTAACCATAAAATCATCCTCTGAAAAATTCGTTTCCTAATATAAGTATGGTAGAATTGCGTCCTTTTTTGACATTTTATTTAAATATTTTTATCTGGCTAGATACAAAACTCAGGATAATATCTGAATCTCGTTCTGTGGCGTCTTCGTATACGGCTTTAAGCAGCGGTTTCAAAAAAAACGCAAGGAGCCGAGTAATATCCTCGGCTCCTTGTTTGCGTATATAATTTCATAATTTCCTAATGATAAGTTAGCTGACCTCAACAAACCTTGTAATCATGTCAACAACCTCTATGATGAGCGCGTCGGGAGCTTTCTCCTTGAACACAGCCTTTCTGCTAGTTAAATCCAGCATACGGGCCTGGTCGCACAAAACAACACCAGTCGTAATCAAACCTTCATACAAACTCAACTTAATATGAAAAGGGTGATTCTTATCGATATTTGTTATAGGGCAAACCATAGCTAGACTGCATTTTGCATTAAAAAGATTGTTAGTGACTACAATTGCCGGCCGGCGCCCGCCCTGCTCATGACCGGACTGCGGGTCGAAATCAACGGAGATAATATCGCCTTGTTCGAACGTCATTACCATATTTCCTCGCCGACAGGTTTGCCCCAGTCATATTCCTCGCTGCGTGGAAGCTCTATCTGGTTAATGGGTTTACCATAATAGGACGTCAGATATTCTTCAAGATTCTGGCGATGTGAGGTTTTTGACTTGCGAATCGTTATCGAATCCGCGTCTTGGGTTAATTCGACCTTATCGTTTTCTTTGATTTCAAGGGAATCCAATACAACTTTCGGAATGCGAATTCCTTGGCTGTTTCCCCATTTTTGAATTGTT
>JAAYBH010000077.1 GCA_012718935.1 Clostridiales bacterium | reverse complement strand
CGCTGCGTACCATTTGCCCCGGGGATAATTCCAAGGGAGACCTCCGGGAGCTTGAAGCTTGTTTTCGGACCGCCGATGCGGAAATCACAAGCCAGCGCCAGCTCAAAGCCGCCGCCCCAAGCCAAGCCGCTGACTGCGGCGATCACAGGAATTTCCATTGCCTCGAGCCGGTTATTGATGTCAATTGCAACACTGCAGACCTCGCGTGCCTTATTTGGCCCGGCAGTTGCCATTTCCCCGATGTCAGCGCCTGCGGCAAAGGCTTTCTCATTGCCTGTTATGACAAGCGCCCGGATGCTGCTGTCGTCTTCCACTGCATTGATTGCCGAGAGGATATCCCTGTTGATGGCGCTGTTAAGCGCGTTGTACGCGCTCGGCCGATTAAGCTGTATTGTCGCAATGCTGTCCCTGATGGTAAATATGATGTTTTCAAACGGCATCTTTTCAACCTCCGATCGTCTGACCGCCGTCCAGCAGGATATAAGCGCCGGTCATATATCCGAAGCAGTCGGAGGCGAGGGCCAAAGCCGGCCCCGCAATCTCCTCGATTGTACCGAGACGGCGTACCGCCGTCCGGGCTTCCATCTTTTTTCTGATATCCTCATTTTTGAAGATTTCCTCGTTCAGCGGTGTGACGACATAACCGGGGCAGATCGCATTGACGGTGATGTTGAAGCGCGCGAATTCATTGGCCATCGTTTTTGTCAGACTGATGACGCCCGCCTTTGCCGCACCGTACGCGACGACGCCTTTACCCCCGATCAGACCGCCGACGGAGGCCATATTGATGATCCTGCCGCCTTTGCCCAGGGCAACCATTTGCTTGGCCGCAGCTTTCGCGAACAGGAAAACACCCTTCAGATTTGTGGCGATAACGGCGTCAAAATTTGCTTCATCGCAGTCATCCGAGAGAATGCTTGCTGTTTTCCCCGAAATACCGGCATTGTTCACAAGAATATCAAGGCTTCCGAATGTGGCTATCGCCGCGGCAATGACCTCGTCGATATCCGACTGCCTGCCTGAATCGGCCGGCACCCCGATACATTTGTTGTTACCTGTTATATAGAGCCTGTTGATGTCCTCGGCGGCGGACGTCACCTCGGAAGCCGTTCGTGCCGTGATGACCACATTGGCTCCGTAATGGGCGTAAGTGGCGGCAATGCCGAAACCCAGCCCCTTGGTGCCGCCTGTCACAACGGCGGTTTTTCCTGCCATGGAGAACTCCGGCATCTGAATCGGCCGATTATTCATTGGACAACACTCCTTCATATCCTCAAGCCGCCACCGTCTCCCCGTGGAGAGCCCCTGCGGCTGGTCCTATTTGTTATGGCCGTTCTTTTGTGAAGCTTCCTTTGCAGCCTTGGCCGCGTCGTACTTTGCCAGCATGGCGCGGGGGGTGGCGGTTGGCCTCTCATAGCGCGGGCATGTCTCATAGCCGGACAGGCCGGCCAGGTATTTGGCAATTCCCTTGAGGCTTTCCAGGTCATAGCGGCTCATCATGGTAATGGTCTCCATGAGCGGGGAACCGCCGCCGTGAACACCGGCTACTGCCTGCGCGCCTTCAAAAGCGTCGCACAGCTTGTTTTCCATCATGCGCATGACGCGGTGCGTGTCCTCAGCAGAGTAAGCAGGGTTGCGGATAATATACTTGTTGCAGAGCTCTGCCGTTTCGGGCGCGAAGAAGGACTCCTCGGTGGGCAGGGAGGCGCAGACACCGCCGGTCAGATCAGCCAGCGTCTCATATTCGTGGTAGATGTTGTGGCCGGCGAGCCGCCGCCCGGCATTCGTGAGGATTTCATCCGGGACAAACTGGCCGGACGGGAATTCCTCGGCGCGGTACGCCGAAGCTTCACCGGCAGCAAAAACAAGCTCGGCCGTGCTGATGATATCGCAAATTTTTTCACGGACATGGGATTCCTTGGCAATGTCGTTGACATCCGCCACCAGAGCCGCCTGGGACGCTATGACTTCGGAGACGGCTGTTTTGCAGCCCGTATAGGAATGGCGGTGATAATGGGCGAACATGAGCGCGAGATAGCCGGCGTAACGGCAGACGCCCTCATTGTCCAGGCCATTCATGAAGACGCGCTCATTGGGGACAAAAACGTCGTCAAAGATCGTCAGGGATTCACAGTCACCGATTTTGGCAAAAGGCGCCTCCAGCTGGACTCTCTTGTGGTGAAGGCCCGGTAGGGCCATCAGCTTGATGCCGTCCCAGTCGGCCGGCAGAGCAAATGCGACGGCGTATTCGGCATCGTCGGGACTCATGAATTTTGTGGGTGTGACGATGATCTCGTCCACATACGGCGCGTTGGAGTTGCAGATCTTGGCTCCGCGCACAATGATACCCTTTGTTGGCTTGCCGTCGATTCCGATACCGTCGACGCCTGTTTTGATCACATGCACAAACTGGTCGGGGTCGGGCTGCATATGCGCACGCTTGTATTTCGGATTGCGGGAACCCTTGACATCCGTCTGCGCACAGTTGACGACAAGGTCGTTTTCCTGGACATACTCAATGTATTTGATGAGACGCTTGTGATAATCTGTGCCGCACTCCTGATCGCAGTCGTAGGTGACGGAGAACAGTGCGTTCATCGCATCCGTACCCATGCAGCGCTGCATGCAGCCGCCCACCCGGTGGCATATCAGCCGGGTCATCTGCTGCTTTTTAAGGAGGTCATCCTTAGAACAGTTGATGTTTGTGCAGCGGTTGATGGTATTGCCCGTTATGTTTGACGTGGCAAGGCATACATCTGCGTAATCGGGGTCGTTTGCCGTATCGTAGCACTGCTTCATGACATAGGCGCCGCCGGCCAGCCAGGGGGCCAGGTCCCGCTTATCACCGGTTTCACCGTTGGAGCGGTCGACCTTCTGTCCGTTGAGATAGATGTTCGGCTTCATTTTTAAAAGACGTTCTTTGTACTGTTCATACGTTCCAACACATTTTTTCGGCATATACTGTACCTCTTTCTGTTTGATGTCTTAATATTCCTGATGCGGATTCTTTGCCTCTAGCAGATAACCATGCCGCCGTCCACAGGGAGCAGCGCGCCCGTCATGTATTTTGACGCTTCGGTTGCCAGGAAAAGAGCCACATCAGCCACGTCGTTTACTTCGCCGAAGCGGCGCAGCGCGATTTTCTTCATAACAGCGGACGCATTTTTCTCATCGGCCATGACATCCCTTGTCATGTCGGTGACGATATAACCCGGCGCGATCGTATTGACATTGATGCCGTAGCGCGCCCACTCGTTTGCCATAATTTTTGTCAGGTGAATGACGGCGGCCTTCGCCGAGCCATAGACTGATATGTATTTCGGCGCCAGTATACCGGCGGCCGATGCCATGTTGATGATCCGGCCGCCCGTCCCCTGGCTTTTCATCCGGAGGGCAGCGGCTTTTGCGCAAAAATAGACGCCCTTCAGATCGATATTGTGAGTTTGATCCCATTCTTCCGGGGAGATATCCAGGATCGGAGCTTCCTTGCCGCCGATACCGGCGTTGTTGACCAGAATATCGATATGGCCGAACGCGCCGACAATGTCATCAATGAGCTGATCGACCTTGCCGACGTCCGAAACGTCGACCGCCATTCCCAGGCATTTATACCCCTTATCTTCGAATTCCTTCTGTACCCGCGCGCAGTCGGAAGCTTTCCTGCTTGTCACAGCAACAGCCGCGCCGGCAGCGGCAAATTCTGCGGCGATGGCGTAACCGATGCCTCTTGTCGCGCCTGTCACAAGCGCAACCTTGCCTGTCAGATCGAAAGCTGGAGTTCTGAAAACACTGCTCAAAAGTGCGCCCCCTTTCATGCGTAGAAAATACGCGGAGAAAAATATACACGAAATTGTACAAAGTAATTTTAAATCAAAGGCGGCGCATCTGTGAAATATCTATAAATGATTAATGTGGAAGGATTTATTAGAGACTCTGATAAGAACGCCCGGACGATATCCATCTGATTTGCCCGCCTGATAACATAAAACGGAATTATCGGATTTGGATATTTTACGGAAAAGACTCTCCGGTTTATAATGAATTTAAGAAACCGGTTAGAAAGGAGAAAAACAGTGAGGGTTAGAAATTTCGGAACCATCCAGGAACCGATGAATATTGTCCCGGGCTCGTTTTCAATATTTGAGCCGGACATCAATTTCTCCTTTGTCTACACCGGCGACGAAGTCAAAATATATCTGGACATGCTGGCCGCGGGGAAAATCGCATTCCCTGGTATGGTGACGGATATTGTGTCGCTGGAGAACTGCGTTGACAGGTATATAGGCAATCCCAACAAAAAAGGACAGCTCAAGGTTTTAATTGACCTGAGCTTATAAGGAGGAAAACATGTCGAATTCTTACAGGAGCATTTTCTCGCCGGTCCGCGTCGCCGGCCACCTTATCAAAAACAGGCTCATATCAGCGCCTTCCACGATACATACGGCGTCCGCAGGCCAGCCCTATCCCACCGAAAAGGGTATCCGGTTCTTTGAGGACCGGGCAAAGGCCGGCGCCGGCCTCATCACCTGCGCCGGCGTCTCCGTCGGCGGCGCATCGGACGACGGCGTCCACTGCAGCTGGGACGTTTTCAAGCCGAATCATACGAACCCGCTCTGCGATATGGTGGAGCGCATCCATATGTACGGCGCCAAGTGCACTATGGAGCTCATGGGGATTCTTCCGGACGGATATACCGTCAGCGACGGCTGTTTGATCATGGGGGGTCCGCCCGTCGGACGGGAAATTCCGAAGGAAGCCATGGAGACGTTTAAGCGGGATTATATCAACACCGCCGTTCAGATCATGAAATGCGGCTTTGACGGCGTTCTGCTTCATATCGGCCACAGCATACCCCTGGCCCAATTTCTTTCGCCGCTGACAAACAGGCGGTCTGATGAATACGGCGGTTCGACGGAAAACCGCTGCAGGTATCCTCTGGAGCTGATTTCCGGTGTCCGCGGGGCGATCGGTCAAAACGCCATTATTGAGGTGCGTATATCCGGCAGTGAATTTTCACCCGGAGGTATCGACATCGAGGAGGGTATCCGCATCGGGGAGCTTTTCCAGGAGTATATCGACATATTGCAGATATCTGCCGGTATGCATACACCCGATCTGGCGACGGTGACGCATCCCTGCGGGTTCCTGCCTCCCAATCCGAATATTCACCTGGCCGAAGCGTTCAAAAAATCTGGCAGGATCACAAAATGCCTGATATCGACGATCGGCGGCATCGGCAGCATTGCGGACGCCGATATGATCATTAAAGGAGGCATTGCCGATTTTGTCGTTGCCGCGCGTGCTTATATTGCCGATCCCGAATGGGTCAGGAAGGGCGCCGCGGGCTGTCAGGAGGACGTCCGCCCCTGTGTCAAATGCATGCGCTGCCACGATTCCGACAATTATGAGCAGCATATGCTGTGCACGGTCAATCCCCTGGTGGGGGTTGAGGAAGCCGCTGAGAAAATACCGGCGGCGACGAAGAGCAAGACCGTCGCCGTCATCGGCGGAGGGCCGGCCGGCATGCTGGCCGCCGTCACCGCGGCGCAACGGGGCCATAAGGTCACATTGCTTGAGAAGGATGACCGCTTGGGCGGCAAGCTGAATTTCGCCGATCATGTGGCCTTCAAGTACCCGCTTGCCGCATATAAAAACTGGCTTGTCTCGCAGGTCGAAAAAGCAGGCGTCGCCATCCGCCTGAATACGGAGGCGACCCCTGAACATATGGCGGGATTTGATGCCGTCATCGCTGCGCTTGGCGCGGAGCCGGTCATTCCGCCGATTGCCGGCGCCGCGAAAGCCAAAATCGCCATCGATGTATATGGCCGCGAAAACGAGCTGGCCGAACATGTCGCTATTGTCGGCGGCGGCCAGGTGGGGGTGGAGACCGCGCTGCACCTCACCGGGCTCGGCAAGAAGGTGACCATCCTGGAAATGCAGCCGGAGCTGGCTCCGGACGCTTCCAAGACCCATCGGGACGAGCTGATGGCTGAAATTAAAAAACAGGCGAAATTGGAGATTGTGACTGGCGCCCGATGTACGGCCATCGTGGACGACGGCGTCCTGTATGTGAAGGATGATACGCCAGGAAAGATAAACGCGGGGAGCATTATCCTTTCCGTCGGTATGCGCGCCCTGACCGCTCTCGCCGACAGCTTTATGGGACTGACAGGCGAATACGCCGAAATCGGCGATTGCGCAAAGGTCGGTACTGTCGAAGACGCAACAAAGACCGGATGGGCCGCAGCGATGCGCCTTTAACAAACGAAACAAAAAATCCTGCCCCAATTGAGGCAGGATTTTTGTGCGAAAACTTGGGTACAGACTTGGTAATGCAGATCCCAGGAAGGCGCCGGATACGTCCAGCGCCTTCTCATATGCCATTGATATTTAAATCCGCGGCGGCATTTCTCCCGGCGATGCGCCCGGAATTCACAGCGAAGCTGAAGCCGTGCCCGCTCATCACGACGTTATAGACATCGGCGTCGGCACCGCCGAAATCGACGCCGGCGGCATAAAGATTCGGAACTGTTTTATAGTCGGCTTTCAAAGCTTCAAAACACTCGTTCACACGAATGCCGCCGTGTGTGATGAGCATATCCGCCCCGGCTTTGATGGCGTAATAGGGCGGATGGTCCAGCTTTTTAAGGTACCTGCGATTTTTCGCAAACAGGGCGTCGCGGTTATGCGCACAGAAAGTGTTGTATTCGTCGAGAGAGTGCTCCAGCGTGTCCCGTGGGCAGCCGATCATATCGGCAAGGCCTCCCATTGACGGCGATATCTTCAGAAGCCCGTCGTCACCGGCCTTTTTAATCGTCTCATCAAGACGTTCTTCGGCGTCCGGCGCGATATGTATGAGTTCGATTATATCCCGCCCGTCATTAAGGGTCTGTTCCATAATTCCACGGTCGAACAGTACCCAGACAGCGCCGTCCGGCTGCCGGAGACAAGCGTTGGCGGCCTGGGCAAAGTTATAGACAATGCCCTCGTCCGCAAAACGCGCGCCAAATTTGTTCAGCCAGACATTATACGGCTTTCCGAGGAGCAGATTCAGCGCGTCATAACCCTTGATCTTGGGAGCGGCGATCTCCATTGCGAAATTTCCCTCGATATCGGCGCCGGCCTCCATCGCCATGGCAATACCGTCACCCGGATGACGCATGCCGCCGCCGGCGGCCACCGCTGCCGGATTAAACCCGGGATAAAATTTCGATATAAGCGCCGGATTGCCCGCAAATCCGCCGGTACACAGAATGACCTTTTGAGCCTGAACAGAAACCTGCCCGCCTTCCTTATCTACGCATAGAACGCCCCGGACGGCGCCGTTATCATCAAGCAGGATTCTTTTCCCCCGAATCCCGGTGAGAATCGTTACATCACGCTGGCGGCAATAATCCTTTAGGGCGCTGATCACGGCTTTTCCTACGTTTTCCGCCGTATCGGTGATATGAAAAACCTCCGGGGACTGATTCGGGATATGGTGGACGACGTCGGTAAAATGAACGCCTTTTTCCTCCAGCCAGCCAATTGTGCCGCCGCTTTCGTCGATCAGGGCGCGTATGAGCCTGCCGTCCAGCTTCCAGTGTGAATATTCCATGCAGCTTCTGAAGATATCGTCCGTATCGGCAAAAATCAGCCTGCGCCGCTGGATGGGACTGTCGACGGCGAAGATGCCGCGCGGAAACAGCCCGTTGCCCCCGACGGCGGCGTTCGCTTCGAGGACGGTCACCGCAGCGCCGGTCTCGGATGCCGAAGCGGCGGCCGCCATGCCGGAAGCGCCTCCGCCGACAATAACGACCTGGGTTGTAATTTCCTTCACCATTTTTTCCTCCTGTCCTGTCTTATGACAAAAGGATACTCAAGAAGACGGCTCTTGGCAACCTTCCCTGAGCGGATTTCATGCTCCGACTTATTGTTTTATATAATAAATGTGCGCTCATTTATTATTTATTAGTATTTCACAATTAACCGTCCGTTGTTTTAGAATTAAATTGACTAAAATGCATAGACGGAGCATGGGAGGTACAATGTGTCAAGCGGGGAGAATGCCTTTATCAGGTTGAATAATATCGTCAAGGTGTTCCCCGGCGCACGGGCTTTAGACGGTGTTTCATTTGACGTCAGGCAGGGAGAATGTCATGCGCTGTGCGGTGAAAACGGCGCGGGAAAATCGACCCTGATCAAGGTGATGGCAGGCGCGCATAAACGAGACGAGGGCAGCTATTTCATCGATGAAAAGGAAGTGCACTTCAAATCGCCCCAGGAAGCTATTTCCCTGGGGATTTCGTGTGTTTACCAGGAGCTTTCCATTGTTCCGGGACTGGACGTGGCCAAGAATCTTTTTATCGGGAACCTGCCGGTGAAATCCGGCCGGGTGGATTACAGGAAGCTTTACATCGAATCCGAGGAAATTCTGAAGGAACTAGACATGCCCTTTTCCCCGAGGACGTTGGCCGGCACACTCTCCGTAGGGCAGCAGCAGATGATCGAAATTGGACGGGCTCTCACGAGAAGCGCGCGCATCATTATTATGGATGAGCCCACATCGTCGCTTTCTGAGGCGGAGACAGAGACGCTCTTCCGAATTATTAGAAAACTCATGGCCAAAAATATCGCCATTGTGTATATATCCCATAAGCTGGATGAAGTGATGCACCTGGCCGATCGGATTACAGTCCTGAGAGACGGTTTGAATATTGTGACCACAGACGCCAGAGCCATCACCCAGGAGCAGCTGATCACGCATATGATTGGACGCCCGCTTGAAAAGATGTACTGCAAAAAGTCGGCTCCTGTCGGGGGAGAGGTCCTGAAGGTCTGCCACCTCACCCGTAGAGGGGTTTTCGAGGATATTTCCTTCAGCATCCATGCCGGTGAGGTGGTGGGCTTTTTCGGTCTTGTCGGCGCAGGCCGCTCGGAGATTATGCGCGCCGTATTTGGGATCGACAGATATCATGAGGGCACCGTCACTATGAGCGGAAAGTCGCTGAAAGCGTATAGCCCCAAAGCGGCGATCGGCAGCGGCATCGGTTTTTGTACCGAGGACCGGAAAAAAGAGGGCTTGGCGCTCGGCTTGACAGTCCTGGTCAACATGACCCTAATAAAGTTAAGGCAGCTCACACGGCTCGGTGTCATCAACAGAAGGAGTCAAAAAGAAGAAGCTGAGCATTATGTCCGGGCAATTTCCATCAGGACGCCTTCCCTGCAGCAGCTGGCGCATAACCTCTCTGGAGGCAACCAGCAGAAGGTGGTGCTCGCAAAATGGCTGATGCAGAGCCCGAAGCTGCTGATTGTGGATGAGCCGACACGCGGGATTGATGTGGGTTCAAAAGCTGAAATCTATGGAATTATCAACGGGCTTGTCCAAAACGGAATGGCGGTCATTGTGGTTTCATCTGAAATTGAAGAGGTCATGGGGATGAGCGACAGGGTTATCACAATCTGCGAAGGCAGAAAGACGGCCGAATTTGACGTATCCGACCAGCTCTCCCGCGAAGTGGTTCTGACAGCCGCTCTGGGTTCTCACAATCCTGACTGCGCTGCGGAGGCGCCTTCAGCCGGAGGTGAAATCCAATGAAGACAAAAGCGCCGAATTTCGTTTCACGGTGGGCCGGGACCGTCAAGTCCTTTAATAATACCGGCGTCCTGCTGATTATGCTGCTGTTTATCGTCATCGTTGTGATTGTGGCGGGACCGGCCAAGTTTTTCAATCCGGGCAACCTGACCAGTATGATCCGCTCGGTGTCTGTCGTCGGGATTATGGCATGCGCATTTACACTCGTTATGGTAACGGGCAACATCGACCTGTCGCTGGGCTGGATGGTCGGTCTCGGCGCGTGCATCTGCGCAGCCAACAGCGCGCACACCGTTACGGCGATCCTGATGCCGATCCTCGTATGCGGCATATGCGGCGCCTTCAACGGCTTACTTGTCGGGCATCTGAAGCTCAACGCCTTTATAACCACACTGGGCACGATGTACATATTTCAGGGCATCGCGTATCTGTACGCGGACGCGCAGCAGAAAACCATGATCGGCACGAACGGCAGCCCAGTCCTCAAGTTCCTTGGACAGGGCAGCCTGCTCGGCATACCCGTGCCCGTATGGTTGTTTTTCCTGTTCGCGCTCATTTTCGGTTTTATCCTGTCGCGGACCGGCTTTGGGACGCGCGTTTATGCGGTTGGTGCAAATTCCGTTGTTTCACGCTTTTCAGGCATCTCGTCCGGCAGCGTCATCTTTACGACCTATCTGCTGGGTGGTCTGGTGGCGGGACTGGCGAGCGTCATATTCTTTTCAAAGGTGATGGCAACGCAGGTCTATTCCGGCCAGGGGCTTGAATTCAGCGTCCTCTCCGGAATTGTCCTGGGCGGTACAAGCGTGACCGGCGGTAAAGGCAATGTTGTGGGGACTGTTTTGGGCGTTGTGTTTGTCGGTATCCTGCTCAACGGTTTTACCCTGATGGGGCTTTCCGCCAATGTCCAGTATGTCGCCCAGGGACTCATCCTTCTGATCGCCATTCGTGCCGACGCTATGCAAAGCAGGGGGTTGAGATGATGGCTGAGACGACAAGAAGCAGATTGCTCAGATTCTTCAAAGACAATAATATCGTCTTCATATTAATACTTGTCTACGCCGCGGCTTGCGTGGCTGCATCGCCGATGATCACCTCGGGAAAATCAAACAACTTCATAAAACTGTCCAATACGCTGAATATTCTGCAAAATATCGGTACATACGGCATCCTGGCCATGGGACTGACCTTTATCTTCCTGGTCGGCGGCATTGATCTGTCAATCGGGTATCAGGTGGGATTTGACGGGGCGCTTTTCGCAATACTGGCAACTCACGGCGTCAATCTATGGCTTGCCATGCTGATTACTGTGGCAGCCGGCCTGCTCATCGGGTACACGAACGGCTTGATTGTGACACGGATGAGGATTACGCCGCTCATAGGGACGCTGGCCGTTATGACGATTCTCAAGGGGCTTGTCTATCTCATCAACAGCGAAAGCATCAGTCTCACCGATGTGACGGTGGGGGAGATGTCGCTGAAAGCCGTGTACACGTCCCAGCTCCTGACCTTTCTCTCGCTGCCTGTAATCCTCATAATTATCCTGACCGCCGCCGCCGTTTATTTTCTCAAAAAGACGCGTTCGGGTGTGAATCTTTATATCATCGGCGGAAACCTGGAGGCTGGAAATCTGGCCGGCATCAATTCACCGGGGCTGACGCGGCTGGCCTATACGATCGGGGGGGGTTGCGCATCCATATGTGCCATACTCGTCTCAATGAGAATGAACGCGGCAACTTACAACATGGGAGACGGCATCGACATAACGGCAATTTGTGCGATCGTTGTGGGCGGCGTCAAGATGAAGGGCGGTAAGGGCAACATGCTCATGTGCATTATGGGTGTCGCTGTTATCCAGATCATCGCAAACCTCATGGACAAGCTGCATTTCTCCAGCGCCATGATCTCGCTGATTACCGGGATTATCGTGGTGCTCGTGCTGATACTTGACAAATTCACCGGCAGAAAAGAAGCGATGTGAACGATTTAAAGGGGTTTTAATTTCCGGAAGATAGGAATTAAGTATTAATCAAAAATTATAGGAGGAAAAAAATGAAAAAGCTGCTCTCTCTGGTCCTTGTATGCGTGCTGATCCTCTCTCTCACGGCTTGCGCCGGCGGTACAGCGAAACCATCCGCCAGCCCGGCTGACAGCGCCGCTCTCCCCAAAGACTTCACTATTGCCTATGCCGCGGTCACGACGAACCTGGCGCCGTGGGTGAAGGCCATTGCCGACACCATGCAGCAGATGTGCGACACGAACGGCTGGAAGCTCATCACTTATGACGGCAAGGGCGACGTCAACACCCAGACGGACCAGATCGCTTCCATCATATCCGATAAAGAGGCGAATCTGGTTGTCCTCTTCCCTGTGAACAGCGATACCGGCGTGACATATGTCAAGGATCTCGACGCGGCAGGCATTCCGGTCATCACCCTCGGCTCCGATGTATCCCCTGACGGTCAGTCCCTCGTCAAATGCTATGTCGGCCCTGACCAGAAAGCGATGGTCAAGTTCGGCGCTGATTATATTATCAAGCTCTTCGGCGCAACGACGGAAAAGAATTATGTCATCCTGTCCGGTTTTCAGGGGCAGTACGATTATGTGGTCCGCGAGCAGGCTGTCAAGGACAACTTTGCCAATACAAAGTTCAAGCTTCTGGACGTGACCTATTGCGGCGCTGCCCGTGATAAGGCCATGGAGCAGATGACCACATACCTGAATACCTATGACAACATCGACTTTGTGTTCTGCTTGTCTGATGAGTTCGCCCTCGGCGCAATCCAGGCGATCGACGCCGCAGGAAAAACCGGTAAGATCAACATCGTCTCAATGGAGGCGTTTAAGGACAGTATACAGGCGATCAAGGACGGCAAGCTCGATCTGACGGTCAGCATGAAGGGCGCCGATGTCGTGGCGAAACTCATTGAAATCGTCCCGCAGGTCATGGCCGGGCAGAAGGTGGACTATTATCAGGCGTCCGGCACAAACGCTATATCAAAGGATAATATCGCTGATTGGACGGCAGACGACCTCGAGTATTAAGAAACCGGCGTAAATATTGGGGCGATGCTCGTGTATTGGTGCCCGCCCATGTTTATAATCCCAGACAATAATTTTATGGGCAGTTATTACTTATAAGTATTTCACAATATATCCATTCTGAAATAGAATATGCTTGTATGTGATAACGAAGCGCGTTGATTGCCTTATCGCACATTAACTGACGAATAGTGTTGAACCGCGACAGATTTTGTTATAGTATTCAATATGAAAGGATGAAAAAAATGAAGAAAAGCTTAGCGCTCCTGCTCGTCCTGGTTTTCTGTTTTACCCTGGCCTCATGCGGCGCCGGTAATACGGGAGCCTCTCCGGCCAGCTCCCCGGCTCCAGCCAGCTCTGCTCCGGCCAGCTCCGCCGCTCCCGAAAGCGAAGCACCCGCGACTCAGGAACTCAAAACCGGAACACTGAAAATCGGCCTTCTCATTCATACCACCAACTGGTTTGCCGCAATCGACATGCCCAACTATTATGAGTTCAACGCGATGGTGGACTATGTCAATAATGTCCTGGGCGGCTGGCAGATCGGCGATACGCTGTATCAGATCGAGGCCGTTAACGTTGACGGCCAGTCCGACAACGAAGCCCTGCGGGCGGGCGCTATATCCCTGGTCGATGCGGGTGTCGACTTCGTCGTCGAAACAAACGATTTCTGGGTCATGAGCTGCGAGGACATCTTTGAGGAAGCGGGTGTGCTGCACAGCTGTGCTTACCCCGTCTATGTCCCCGGCTATATGGGCCCCGACAACCCGATGGCCTTTACCGCCTCTAATGGTGCGGTGGGCGACTATGCCTCTGCCTTCAATGTACTTCACGAAGCCTATCCCGACGTCAAAACCGTCATCTTCGCCAACGACGACAATGGCATCAATGAGTTATTGTTCGGCCTGATGAAGACATATGGCGCACAATATGGCATCACAGTCCTTGATGAATTTATCAAATACCCCGGCGATACGACCGATTACTCCGCCGTTGCCCTTCAGATCGTTCAGAGCGGAGCGGACTGTTTTATGGGCCAGGGTTCTCCTGCGGCCTATGGCGCCATACTTAAGGAAGTCCGGGCTCAGGGTTCAGATGCGGTCTGTGCCTGCGTCCAGGGCAAACCGGCGACCATTCTGATGGAGTACGCCGGCGCCGACGCCAGCAGCAATGCTTTTACGCTGGGGCCGTCCACCCGTGAAGAAGACAAATCGAAGAACACCGACATTTTCAATGCCGTTGTCGAACAAGTCAGAAAGCTTTATGGCGACGATGCGGCCAAGAGCTTTGACGGCGCGGCCTGCAATAACCTTTATGTGATGCTTCAAGCCATGCAGAAGGCGGGCTCCGTTGATCCCAAGGAAGTCAAAACAGCATGGGAGAACATGGGCACCGTTAATACGATTTACGGCCCCGGCACAACCGGCGGCGAAACGACCTACGGGATTGCCAACCATGCCATCGGCAGCCCGCGCTCCGTATCCATCATCGATCCCACTGCCAAGGACGGATGGAGCTTCTGGGGCTGGATTGACGTTAAGATACCCTGATATGATCTGATAACTGAATACACCCTGCGGGCGGAGGGGCCTTTCGCTCCTCCGCCTTTCAACTCCACAAAAAGGAGACGACCATGTTTACGCTGAGTTTAATGCCCAACATCATTGTCAATACAATGGTTTTAGGTGTGATGTACATACTGACATCCCTGGGCTTTGCTTTTATTTTCAATATGCTCAGTTCCGTCAACCTCGCGCACGGGGCTTTGTATATGATCGCTGCGTACGCCTGCTACTACTTCACCGTTTTGCTCGGCGTCAGCAGCTGGGTTGCGCTGATCCTTGCCGCGGTACTGCTGGCGGTCATTGGGCTTTTGCTTGAGCGTTTTGTGTTCAGGCTTTTCTTTGATAATTTTGACAAGATTATCATGGTAGGCGTCGCGCTGATGACGATTCTTCAGACGGCGGCAACGATCGCATCCGGTACAAAAACCCTCGTCATCGACCGCTTTGCGGAGGGGACGCTTTCCCTGGGGACGATAACCGTCAGCAACGAGAAAGTGGTTACCTTCGCCGTAGGCCTGCTGCTGTTGCTGGTGTCCCTTTATATCGTCAACAGAACAGCTCTGGGCAGACAGATGGAAGCTGTTTCTCAGGACAGGCTTGGGGCTGCGCTGCAGGGCATAGATATCAACAAGGTATCCGCAATCATCTGTGCCATCGGCTGTGCGCTTGCCGCCATAGCCGGGGGAATGATGGGGGCTTATCAGGGGCTTTCCGCCACCATGGGCGACACCATGAACCTGCGTATTCTGATGCTTGTCATGCTTGCGGGCGCCGGCAGTATGAACGGCATCATCATCACGGGTCTTGTCATGGGGTTCCTCGATTCCTTATTCCCCGTGCTGATCCAGGGAAACGGTGCGAGTGCGGCAGCCATTGCCATCGTCGTCGTTATTCTGCTGATCAAACCCAAAGGCTTCTTTGGGCACGAAATGTGAAAGGAAAAGAGCGACGATGCAAACAACAAAAAAATCCGCTGTCCTGACCGCCTTGCCCTATATCATCCTCTTTATATTCTTTTTATTGGCTCCGGTATTTTTTAAGACCAGATCCTGGCTTAACTCCTTCATCATGATTTTCGTCAGTCTTGTGGGCGCCTGCAGTTTGAGGACAATCTCTCTTTCCGGGAATATGTCGTTTGCCCATGGCGCTTTCATCGGCGTCGGTGCTTATGTCGCCGGCGTTCTCGCAAAATCCTTCGGGGTTTCCATGTGGCTCACCATTCCCATAGGAGCCGTTGCCGCACTTGTTTTAGGCCTGCTGACAGGCTGGCCCTTTTCCAGGCTTCGCTCCGTCTATTTCGTCATGGGAAGCATGTTTATGGGCGTTGCCATCGTCCAGGTGATATCTGCGCTGAAGATAACCGGAGGCGCCAACGGGCTGACCGGCATCCCTTCCCTGGGTAAGACCCTGGGGGTTTTATTCAAGGGGGAGGGTTGGCAGAGACTCTTTGAAAAGCTTGGCGTCGGAAGCGTTCAGTTGAGCTATTATTTCTTTTTCCTGATTATGCTTATTTCCCTTGTGTGTCTGTACAGGTTTGAGCACTCCCGTATCGGGTGGACACTCAAGGCTTTGTCCCAGTCTCCCGCCGTGGCTGCCAGTATCGGTATCAACGAGAGGTTCTACAGGTTGCTGTCTGTCGGAATCGGCTGCTTCTTCGCCGGGCTTATCGGGGCGACTTACGCCCACTACAATACGGCACTTTCAACCAACAGCTATGGCATGGGCCTGACTCTCTGGCTCATTATGTACATGATGGTGGGCGGCAAGGACCATTTTCTCGGACCTATCGTCGGTGCGATCCTTCTGGAGATTATCAATCAGTTTACGACGATTCTGACAGCCATCAGCGGCAATGCGAATGTGTCGGAGGGATTTGTGGCATTCTCAAGATGGGTCGGTACTTTTTCAGCCTATTCGCCCTTCCTCATGGCCGCCGTACTGATTGTCATCGCATACCTTATCCCGGGCGGCCTCGTGAGCATCCCGTCCGTCATCAGGGGCGCGTTCAATAAAAAGCGCATCCGAAAGGGTGCTGCTGCCTTGGAAGGAGGTGAGGGGGATGTTGCTTGAAACTATCAGTCTCACGAAACGTTTCGGCGGCTTGACCGTCATGAACGACATCAATCTGACCCTCAGCGAGGGTGAGATTCTCGGGCTTATCGGGCCTAATGGCGCCGGTAAATCCACCTTCTTCAACCTTGTTACCGGCGTACTGGCGCCCACCTCGGGAAAAATCATCTACAACGGCAGGGACATCACATATACAAAGCCCCACAGGGCAGCCGCCATGGGTATCGGCCGGTCGTTCCAGCTCAACCCCCTGTTCGGGGATTTCACCGTTTTTGAAAACGTAACGGCCGCCCACTACCTGCACCCGAAATCGTCCGTACTTGATGTGTACTTCAATACGAAGAGGTACAGGAACAACGAAAAGCATATCGAAAAATCCGCCGATCATATTTTGGACATGCTGGGGTTATCCGGTGTGCGCAACGAGCTCGCCAAAAACTTGCCCCATGGTTACCAGAAGATTCTTGGCGTCGCGCGCGCTGTCGCGACCCAGCCAAAGCTCCTGATGCTTGATGAGCCCCTCGGCGGTATGAATCCGGAAGAAATTTCATTTTCCATTAACATCATCCGAAGACTCCGCGACAGCGGCATGACGGTTCTTATTGTGGAGCACAACATGCAGATACTGGACCTGTGCGACAGGGTATTCGTCATCAGCTTCGGAGAAAAAATCTTCGAGGGCTCTCCGGAAGAGGTCCGGAACGACGAGAATGTCATCAAGACGTATTTAGGGGGTGTTACCGTATGAATAACATCCTCGAAATCAAGGATATCACCGTCAAGTACGGTAAATCCATCGCTGTGAAAAACGTGTCGATTGATATCCCGGAAGGAAATATCGTCACCCTCGTCGGCGCTAACGGCGCCGGCAAAAGCACCATACTCAATTCTCTTATGGGAATCGTCCCGGTTGCCGACGGCACGATCAGTTTTATGGGAGAAGATATCACAGGGCTTGCGACCAAGGACATCGTCCGAAAAGGGCTGGTCCTCGTCCCCGAAGGCCGCCATCTCTTCCCGTACCTGAGCGTCTATAAGAATCTGCAGCTTGGCGCCACGCAGCGCACAGACAGACAGGGAATTGCCGAGGATCTTGAATTTGTCTGCAGCCTGTTTCCCAAACTAAGGGACCGCAGCAAACAGAAGGCAGGCACCTTGTCCGGCGGCGAGCAGCAGATGGTGGCCATAGCCCGGGGAATTATGGCCAACCCGAAGCTTTTGTGTCTGGACGAGCCATCTCTCGGCCTTGCTCCCATCGTCATCGAAGAGGTGGGGCGCAAGATCAAGGAGCTCAACGAGAAACGCGGAACGAGCATTTTGCTCATTGAGCAGAACGTCCATCTGGCTTTCGGGATTGCCGATTACTGTTATACACTGCAGGTCGGAAGCCTGACGGCAAAGGGATGCGTCGATGAAATGAAGCAGAACGACGCTGTCAAGAAGGCTTATTTCGGCGGCTGACGCCGTCGGAGGGAGTCTTCATTAAGGATATTAAGATGGCATGCAATAAATTTACCCATATGTTTACCCCGTATACCATTAGAGGGGTGACCTTCAAAAACCGCGTCTTTGCGTCTCCGGTCACAACCAACCGCATTGTTGAAAACGGTTATCCCACGCCCGAGGGCATCGACGCATATGAAACAAGAGCCCGGGGCGGTTTTGCCCAGGTTACCGTCACGGAGTCTTTCATCGACAACGAATACTCCGCCCGACATGAACATGGTCTGAATATCTGGTCGAGGAACATGACGACGATCCATGCGGAAAGCATTATGACCCTGACCGAAGCCATTAAAGCCCACGGTGCGGTTGCTTCCATTCAGCTCAATCATGTCGGCGCCGTCAACCATCCGAACACAGTCATCGGCCATAAAAATCCCATCGGCCCGTCGGCTTTTGTCCGTGAGGACGGCGTGCAGGTCGATGAGATGACTATTGAGATGATGGAGAGGGTCGCCGGAAATTATGCAGAGGCCGCTTGGAACTGCAAAGCGCTGGGCTTTGATATGGTCATGCTGCACGCGGGGCATGGCTGGCTTCTGAGCCAGTTTCTGTCGCCCCGCAGCAACCGTCGGACCGATGAGTACGGCGGCAGCATCGAAAACCGGGCACGCTTCCCCATCATGGTATGCAGGAAGATCCGTGAGCTCTGCGGACCAGATTTCCTCATTGAAATGCGCATCTCCGGCTCGGAACGCATTGAGGGCGGCATGGAGCTGCCCGAGATGATCCGTTTCAGTGAAATCATACAGGAATATATCGATATTATCCATGTCACATCGGGCATTTACCACTCCCATGTGGAGACGAAAGCGTTCTCCTCCATGTTTGATAAACACGGCTGCAATCTGGATCTGGCAGCCGGTATCAAGTCGGCGGTCCGCATACCTGTCGTTGCTGTCGGCGGCTTCAATGATCCACAACAGATTGAGGAGGCCATCGCCGCCGGGCAGTGCGATTTTGTGGCTCTCGGCCGTCAGCAGTTCGCCGATCCGGAGTTCTGTAATAAAGCGCTGACCGGGCGGGAAGACCAGATCGCACCGTGCCTGCGCTGTTCCTGCTTTAACCCCCTGTCCCCGAATCCCGACGAGAGGCCCATACCGGAGCTGTGGCACTGCACCGTCAATCCCTGGGCGTCCCGGGAGCTTCGCTGGCGGCAGGCGCCCCGGCCGATTGGCCGGCGCAGGGTGCTCGTTATCGGCGGCGGCGTCTCGGGGATGTATGCCGCGTTTACCGCGGCTGAGCGCGGCCACAGCGTCACACTCTGTGAAAGGGCTTCGGCATTGGGCGGGCTGCTCTGGTTTACCGACACGGACACCCATAAGGAATCGCTGCGGCGTTTCCGAGACGCGCTGATCGCGCGCTGTACATATACGGGCGTAGCCATCATGCTAAACACGGAGGCTACAAGAGAAACGATTGAATCCATGAAGCCGGACGCCGTTATCTGCGCTGTCGGCTCGCAGCCCCGTATACCCGCGATCAAGGGAATTGAAAAGGCGGCGCATGCCCTCGATGCTTACAGGGATCTGTCAATACCGGGGAGAGAGGTTGTCATCATCGGCGGAGGCGCCATCGGCTGCGAATCCGGTTATTTCTTCACCGAGCACTGGGGCGCCAAGGTCCGCATCCTTGAGATGCGCGACGACATCTGCAAGGACAGTAATGATTCCCAGCGCCGCGCTTTGATACCGAGAATGAGACAGGTCGGGATGATCTGGGACTGCGGCGTGACGGTGAAGGAAGTGACTGATCAGGTCGTCCTGTATCTGGACAGAGACGGTAACGAGCAGTTCGCGGGCGCAGATAAGGTCATTTACGCGGCCGGAAACATTGCAAACACCGATATCGTGAAGAGTCTTGAAGGCGCCTGCCCGGTGTTTGTCGTGACCGGTGATGCCAAAAGGGCGCGGACGGTCAGGCAGGCGACATACGAGGGCTTTTGTGCAGCTATGGATATTATCTGAGTACGATTGTCGAGTATATTGGGAGGTAAAAAAATGTTACATCTTGAAGCAGATCTGGTGGTCATCGGCGGCGGCATGTCGGGCTTGACAGCGGCGACGGCCGCGGCGGAAAAAGGCGCGTCCGTCATCGTGCTTGAGAAGAGCGGAACAACAGGGGGCGCCGCCAACATGGGCATGGGCTTTTTCGCCGTGGGCAGCGAACGCCAGAAGGACGATATGTACGATTATACGGTCGATGAAGCGTTCGAGGACTTTATGACATACACCCACTGGCGGCCGAACGCCCGGCTGATCCGGCGTCTCTTCGAGCAGTCCGCCGATACGGTGAAATGGATCGAGGACATGGGCGTCGAGTTTCTGGGCGCTTATAAATATTTCATGAAATCAAAAACAACGTGGCACGTCGTTAAAGTCCCGGGCTCCAATAAACCCACGGAGCGCTGCGCAAGCCTCATGATCAAGGCGATGACCGACCGTGCTCTTGAGCTTGGGGTGGATTTCCGCTTTAATACGAGCGTTAAAAAGATATTGATGGAGGACGGCTATGCCGCGGGCGCCATGGCCGTGAACGCTTCCGGGGAGGAAATTGAAGTGCTCTCCAACGCCGTTATCGTCGGAACGGGCGGTTTCGGGAACAATGTGGACATGATCAAGGAATACCTCGGGTACGAGTGGGGCAAGGATATTTTCACCTTCAGGATTCCCGGCATCGACGGAGAGGGCATGAAAATGGTATGGGCCGTGGGCGGCGGAAAAACCGATGTCAATATGGAAATTACCTACAACACACCCGGAACCACCGATATCTACAAGACCTTGTCCGAGACCATGCGCCAGCCGAACTTGATGGTGAACCTGGAGGGCGTGCGCTTTATGAACGAGGAGGTCATGATGAATACGACCTTCACCGGCAACGCCATCGTCCGCCAGAAGGGCCGCTGCGGCTTCACCATTATCAACGATGAGATACTTGATAACTATAGAAAACACGATCTCGATTTTATTACCCATCATCATGCGGTCCGTACGGTCGACAACTGGGACAGAGAGCTGCAGGCATATATCAAGGGCGAGGGCATCGAGGCCAGCGGACTGTCTATACTGCACGATGACGAGCAGGTGCCGACAAACTTCTGGGTTTGCGACAGCATCGAGGACATCGCGAAGGTAACGGGCATAAATCTAAAAAACCTGAAATCCACGATAGAGAGCTATAACGCGATGGCGGGAGCCTACGACAAGGAATTCAACAAGCCCGCCAGGTATATGCGGGCGCTCAAGGGCGGCCGGTATTATGTGGCCCGCCACTTCCCGTCGGGCTACGGCAGCCTGGGCGGGATCAAAACGGACCACGACATGCAGGTCCTGACACCGGAAGGCGATAAGGTCCCCGGGCTCTTTGCCTGCGGTACGGACGCCTGCTCCATCTTCGGGGACAGCTACTGCTTTATCATGCCCGGCAGTACGATGGGCTTTGCCATCAATTCCGGCCGGATTGCCGGCTACGAGGCCGTCAGATTCATCGACGAGGAATTTGAATAACACCGGTTCTGAATTTGGATTCAGAAAACAGGAAAAGGGCACTTCAAAGAAGGGACTCACCGTGACATATATCCCAAAAGAATATACATCGCAATATAATGAGAAAAAACGGTCTATTCAGCAATGCCTCGAACTCATCCGCTCTGGTGACGTTGTCGTCGCCATGGCCGACAACAACGAACCTGTGGATCTGCTTAAGGAATTTCATACGATCGCACCCCGGGTAGAGAATGTCATTCTGCAGAAGGGCGCCAACGGCATGTTCAGGGCCATAACCGAGCCGGGATTGGACGGGCGTATCAACTCTACAGGCTATTATTTTGGCGCAGCGCACCGGGCAGGCAGCAAGCTCGGCAACGTGTCATATGTGGCCTGCGATATTCCGGACTTCGAACCCTTTTTTGGTGCGGTCCATCCGTGCACCGTTTTCATGGCCTCCGTGACGCCGATGGATGAAAACGGCAACTTCTGCGCCGGACTCTGCCGCCAGTGGGGCGATATGTTTATCAAGTCCGCCGACCGGGTGATCCTGGAGGTCAATCCCAACCTCCCGCCCATGAACCGGGGGCTTATCATCAATATAAAGGATGTCACATGCCTTTACGAATCGGCGCACGGGCTTTGGGATCTGCCGACCATCCAGGCTACCGAGGAAGAACGGAAGGTTGCGTCATACTGCCATGAGCTCCTGCGCGACGGGGACTGCATTCAGCTGGGCATCGGCGGTCTGCCGAACGCGATTGCGGAGGCCATGTACGATCTGGAAGACCTGGGAATTCATACGGAAATGTTTACAGCCACCATGGGGGAAATGGTGCGGCGGGGTATCGTGACGGGAGCCCGCAAGAACTTTCATCAGGGCGAGCACATCGGCTGCTTTGCAGGGGGCGATATGGCGCTGTACAAAACCCTGGCGGAGGATCCAAAATGCCACATCCTGCCCGGGACCTGGGTCGTCGACCCGATGGTCATAAAGCAGAACGACAATATGGTGTCGATCAATACCGCCATCGAAATGGATCTGACAGGTCAGATCACCGCGGAGAGCGTCGGACCGCTCCAGGTATCGGGTACGGGCGGAGCCTTCGACTTCGCTTACGGTGCGCTGCACTCCAAGGGCGGGCGCGGTATTTACGCATTCACCAGCACTTCAAGGAAAGGCTTTTCAAAAATCAACTGTCTGCTGAAGGAAGGCGCTCAGGTTTCGATCCCGCGCAATTACGCCGACTATGTCGTCACCGAATACGGCATCGCTCCGCTGCGCGGACGAACGACGCGGGAACGCGCGGAAAACCTGATTGCCGTCGCCCACCCGGATTTCCGCGCGGCGCTGCGCCTGCAAGCAAAGCAGCTGAATATCCTGTAATCAGTTACTTCTCTGT
>JAAYBH010000076.1 GCA_012718935.1 Clostridiales bacterium | reverse complement strand
GTTTCCGCATAACCCGATACGCTGCCGATATCAGTATAAGCCGATAAATCCGTATATGCAAGCTCCGTATCGTAACCCATGTAAAGCGCATACTTGTAGAGGAGAACGGCGATCTGCTCCCGGCTGATAGTGACATACTGACCGAAGGTTCCGTCGGGGTAACCGGTGACGATCCCGTTTGTGGCCGCCCATGCAATATAGCCGGCTGACCAGCCGTCGTTTATCACGTCCGGGAAACCCGTTTCTCCGGCCTGGTCAATATCGGCGCCTGTAAGCCGTCCGATAACGGTGACAAACATTGCCCTGTTCATGGGCTCGACCGGCGCAAACCCTGTTGCGGATACGCCGCTGATGAGGTATCTGTCAGCCGCGAACATAACCGCATCGTAGTACCACTCGCCCTCCGGCACATCGTCAAACCCATATTTGACAAAGTACCCTGGCGCCGAGCGCAGGACTGTCGGCAGGCCGTTTTCATGGTATCGCTCAATCTGGATTGTATGGCGGACGCCCGCTCCGGTGGAATCGATAATAATTTCGCCGTTTGAATCTGTCATGTACTTCATCCCGTCCCATGTGACGGTCGCTTCGGTTACAGGGACTTTAATTATATCTGTATTTCCCATATCGTCGACGGTTTTCTGGCTGCCTGTGATCTTCACAACACCGTCGGATATCATTCGTGTCAGGTCGATTTCGGGGAATTGAATGAGCGACGCGTCTGCGTAATACACAACGAGGTCGTCACCCGATCCCATCTCAATCATGTCCGGCGCTCTGCCGGCATCTTTTCCATTCACTCTGATCATCCAGCCATCATCAAAAGGACTGCCTAAGCTTTTTTCCTTTAGTGAGCCGATTTTCGTGATGCGGGAATTCTCTTTCTCGTTAATAATGGTGATTTGCGGAACATCGTGATTGCTGCTGAAATTGCTGAGGACATCGCGAACCGTGAATCTGCCGCTTAAGGTTGTCGCCATGGCGCTGTTAAAGTAAAGGTTTTCACTCATCCCCTCGATCCGAAAGCTTATGACGGCCGGAGTCTCCTCCGCCGAAGCCCGGCTTGCCGCAGCCGTACCGGTGAGAATTGCGAGGGACAGCAGGACTGCCAGGAGTCTGGATACGCTGTGTTTCATTGATTCCTCCTTCTGAATGACATTAAATACTAATGTGAAGACCTGATTTGTCTTCCTTGATATTATACTGTATTGAAACCTATTTGTAAACATTTGTTTACAAATTGTAATAAATATAAACTAATAAATTTATGTATTCATAAAAAAACAGATGGCGCGCCGTTATCAATGACATGTTGTCATCAATGACGTCTCGTCATCTGCTCCTCAGCTGACTCGGTCATATTACCGGTTCAGTGATATATTATCCATGCCGTTTTGCTCAAATTCCTCGATATATTCGTCGATGCGGCTCGTCAGCTCGCTGAAATTATCCGGGCCGATCGGTTCAAAATCCATGTCCCGCCTCGCCAGTTCTTCGGCCAGTATCTCGAAAAAGACAGTGTCCTCATAATCTGCGATCGCTTCGTGTATCCCGCCGTTTTCAAAAGCCGCGGACGGAACGACGCGGCCTTCCTTTATCTCATAAAGCGTGTTCATCCCCGCTTTAGCGCATTGGGAAAAAACCAGATTTTCCACATGATCATAATCCTCAAAGCGGTCGGTGCCGCGTGTAGAATTCAAAATCCAGTTTCCGATATAAACCATATCCAGAAGACGCCTGAATTCCTTGTCCGTGAGTTCAATATTCATTTTGGCCCTCCAGCTTAGCAATCTTCGTCTTTATAGTATAGCAAATTACTTTTATAAATTCCACACTTATTGTTATTTTTGACTTGTTTTATTATTTGCAATGTCATATCATAAGAAAGACACTTTAAAGACAAATCATCGCGAAAGACAAATCATCGCGGCTCTGCAGCTATCGCCTGCGGACCCTGCCGATATATGAATGGGAAATAATTTATGAAAAAAGCTATTATATCAATAAAAGGCTTCCAGTCGGCGCAGTATTCAGACGAAGAGAGTTTTGAACTTGTCACGGACGGCGAATATTCCCTCGAGGACGGCACCGCCGAGTTCAGCTATCTGGAAAGCGAGCTGACAGGTTACGCAGGCATGCGGACCACCTTTGTCGTGAAGCCCGGCCGCGTCGTCCTGACCCGGGCCGGAGGCCTGAACGGCGAAATGATTTTCAGTGAAGGCCGGAAACACCATTTTGTCTATGAAACAACTTACGGGTCGCTCACAATGGGTATTGACACACAAAGCATCAAGCAGGAACTGAACGAAGACGGCGGTAACCTGGAGATCCATTACGCGATCGATGTGGACAATATCGTCATGAGCCGCAATTCGTTTAAAATCAACGTGAAGTAATTCAAAAGAGGTAAAAAGCATTGGCAAATCTGATAGACGCGGCGAAGCTCCGGATAGACGAGCTGATTAATGAAGCCTATGAGAAGGCGGCCGCGGCGGGTGCGCTCCCGTCCGGGTTCGTCTTGAACGGTGTTGTGGAAATCCCGAGAGACGCCGTTAACGGCGATTACGCGGCAACCCACGCTCTCGCCGCTGCCCGCGACATGAAGATAGCCCCGCGGAAAATAGCCGAGGCAATAACCGGACACCTGGACCTGCATGGCAGCTATTTCAGCGGGTGTGACATCGCTGGTCCCGGCTTTATCAACTTTTTTTTGTCCGACAAATGGTACCTGGAGGTGCTTTGCACCATTGAAGCCGAGGGCGCGCAATACGGGGCGTCCGACATCGGCAAGGGCGAACGTGTGATGGTCGAGTTCGTTTCGGCCAATCCCACCGGACCTATGACCATCGGAAACGCCAGAGGCGGCGTCCTGGGCGACACGCTTGCGGCTGTTCTCGGAAAGGCCGGCTATGACGTCTGGCGTGAATTTTATGTCAACGATGCCGGCAACCAGGTAGAGCTGTTCGGCAAATCGATTGAAGCGCGCTACATGCAGCTCTGTCTCGGCGAGGAGAGCGTTGAATTCCCCGACAACGGCTACCATGGCGACGACATCCGCGAGATGGCACGGCTCATTTATGAGCGTGACGGGACCAAGTATGTGAACACGGCCTCTGAAGAGCGCGTCGAAGCGTTTGTCGCTTTCGGGCTGCCCCATAATATTGCCCTGATGAAGAAGCACCTGGAGCGCTACCGTATCACATTCGACCGGTGGTTTTTGGAGAGCGAGCTGCACAACAGCGGTTATGTGGCCGACACGGTGAAGCTCCTTACGGATAACGGCTTCACCTATGAAAAGGACGGCGCGGTCTGGCTGAAAAACAAGGAGCTTGGCGGCGACAAGGACGAGGTCCTTCTCCGGGCCAACGGCTTTTATACCTATTACGCCGTCGACATCGCCTACCACCGCAACAAGTTTATCGAACGCGGCTTCGACCGGGTCATCGACGTCTGGGGCGCCGACCACCACGGGCATGCCGTCCGCTTCAAGGCGACGATGACCTCCCCGGCTGTCGGCATTGATCCCGGCCGCCTTGAGTTCGTCATCATGCAGATGGTGCGTCTCGTGCGGGACGGCGAGACCGTCAAGGTGTCCAAGCGCACCGGTAAAGCGCTGACGCTCAACGATCTGCTGGACGAAATTTCCGTGGACGCCTGCCGCTTCGCCTTCAGCGCCAAGCCGGACACGCACCTGGAATTCGACCTGGGCCT
>JAAYBH010000533.1 GCA_012718935.1 Clostridiales bacterium | reverse complement strand
AGCTCCGTTTTTTGCGGGCATGGTGTCCCTCCTTTTCTGGTGATAACGCACGGCCCGGTTAAAAACCGGGCCCTGCGTACGAGTTTGATGCTTAACCTTCGAGGCCCTGTTCAACGCGCTCGAGGAAGCGCTTGCAAGCATCTTTGAGTTTAAGACGCTCCTCGCTCTTTGCGGGGGCGGTCTCAACAACCCATTTGACGCTGCTGGGATTGCGCTTATAGCATTCGCGTATCGAGAGCTTTTCGCGGCTCATGTTTCCGACGGTCACAATGATTGTGTCGAACTCGTCGGGTTCACCGCCGGCCGCCGGGGCCGTAGAGGCCGCAGGAGCAGCGGGAACAGCGGGAGCTGCGGGAGCTGCGGGAGCCGGGGCTTCGGGTGTTTTGGGAGTGGAAGCTGCAGGAGCCGCAGGGGCCGCCGCAGCGGGTTTTGGTGCAGAGGCGGGAGCAGCAGGCTTGGCGCTTGCCGTCGGAGCGGGGGCCGGAGCAGGTTCTTTGGCCGGGGCCGGAGCCGGAGCAACGGAAGTGTCATCGGGAATTTCGTCCAGATTTAACTCCTCTTCCGGCTGTGGCTCGCTGTATGTATCCTCAGACGACTCGATTTCAGAGGCGTCCGCTCCGGATAATTCATCGTTAAGCTCAGGCTCAGCGGGAGGCGCAGGCTCAGGTTCGGGCTCGGCGGGAGTTGCGGGAGCCGCCGGGGGTTCTGGCTTAGGCGACGCTTTCGGGGCGGCCGCAGGCTTCTGTCCAGAAGCGGGAGCGGCTTTTTGCCCGGCGTCCTTGCCGGCGGCTTTGGTTTCAGCCTTGTTTGAAGGCGCGCTGCTGCCGGCGGCCGGCTGACCAGGCTCAATGATTTGCTGGTCGCTGTACGTTTTCCCGGGCAATCCGAGGAATTTGATAGCGGCGTCGTCAAAGGCGCGTTTTGCAGCCATGAGGGCCGGATAGTTTTTTGAAATGGTCGTTTCCAGCGTGGCTTCAAGCGCTTCGCCAATAGCCTCAATGCGGCGTCCGGGCTTGTCACTTATGGTGCAGATAAATGCGTAATGACCCGGTTCGGTGACGACGGGTGTATAATGAACCTGAAAGTTCATCTTTGCTGCCTGCTCGGAATTGTAAATCAATTCCTCAAGAGACTCGTGACAAACGAGGTCCTTCGTTTCTCCGTCGACCGTGGTCCTGGTAACCGCAACCTCAACCTCGCCGGCTAAATATCTTGAAAACAATTTCATATTAATGACTCCTTGTTTTTTATTGTTTTGGTTCGTTTACCGGCGGCCGCGTTACGGCCGCCGGTTCACTGTGTTGTCAGGCGCTTGCCTTTTTGGTTTTCCTGGCCTGGCCGAGCACATACTGGAACATGCTGCACGTCAGGCTTTTGTACCCGTTTTCACCGATGTTTTCCCTGATTTCACTGGTGACGCAGGCGATAGGCGTTCCTTCCTGAACGTATTTCTTGATGTTCTCGTCCGAATCCTTCAAGAAAATTGTTACCCAGTCGGAGCCCTTTTCGCCGTCCTTAAAGGTATTAATCGGGACAGTGATATAAGGCCTGTCGATTGCCAGGTTCATCCGGCGGACAATGCCGCAAAGGATTTCGTTGTTAAACAAGCCTTTGACGGTGTCTACCTCAACTGTCCTCCGCATATTGAACTCAAAGCCGAAGGCCCTGGTCGCCAGCTGGGGGATATTGCTTGCCGATACGCCTTTTTCGGTGATGTTGCCGCAAATAAAGAGCATAAAATCACCTTTACTGAGATTGATGGTCTGAGCCCTCGTGGCGAGCTGCTTGCGTTTGTCGTCGGGATTTTTCGAGTCGTTCCACAGCGCGATGTCAATCTGCTTATGCACGAACGTGTTGTTCTCGTAAACAGACAGGTTGACGAGGACGTTGCGGACTCTGCCGGTCGCTGCTCCGGTACCCTCACGAACTTTTTCAACGGTGCCAGCAATATAATTTGTCTGGCCGTTTTCGGTTTCCAGCGTGAAAAGAATTTTACCCATAGATGAAATTTTCCTCCGTTAATCATAAAATGTTTTGTGGGTATAAATAGTATGTAATAATCCCCCAGGAATAAGCGAAATCCTGAGAAGAAGCATACTCGGATAATTTTTTTTAGCTCCACGGAGCTGTGAATTACGCAGTAAGAGTGATTGGTGCGAATTTTTTGGAGAGCTTGCCGAAATCCAGGAACGGTGCTTTATACGCTGCGGCCTCTACCTGCTCTCTTAACCATTTGTCACTTTCAAAAAGCGCCGGAAGGTCCATGAGACGCATCACGAGGTCGTATGCTGTATAATTGGCCGTTGTGTCGATTTCTTCCTTGAGCTGTGTTAGCAGGGAGTCAGCGCGAGTCTTTTTGAGAAGCGCCTCCATGCCGATGCTGTCGAAAATGCTTTCCAGCATTTCACCGGGATTCGGTACGTCTATCGAGAGAAGTTCGCAAAGACGGGCCGGAAGTTTGGTGTAGATGGAAAAAATACTTTCTTTAATTTTGTTTTTGACGTCTTCAAGCACAAACGACCCTTTATGCTCGCGCTTATATTCATTGGCGCGGACATAAGTGTGCTTGGAGCTGCGACGCCATGTGGGGATGACTTTCAGGGCGCAGTCGCCGGTGTCCGAGGTCTCAAGCAAAACGCCGGGTATCATGACGTCCGGGAGCTTGTATACCCTCGACACATCTTCGGCCTGCTTCGGGAAATCAATCCATATCTGGCTGATGAAATGGTTGACATTGTAAAGCTGAGTGTCGATGCCGCCCATTTCCTCGCCGAAATATTCGGCAAGTTCCAGTAAGGTTACCTGCGGTATGTGTCGGTATCCGGCAGACGGCATTGCGAATATCTTTCGCAGTGTGCCCTCTTTGTTTTTGCGCATCACAATGTTTGCTTTGCATGGGTCTGCAACATAGCGGTGCATGAAAAACGCATTGCGTTCCGGTGAAGGTGAGTTCAGTCCGGACCCTGAAACTGATGCACGGGCGCCGAGGTCTCTTGAGAGGCTGCGGGACGTATAAAAAATCGCTTCACCGATTTTTATAATAAGCCTTGAGCGTTTGATTTCCCCCAAGAAGTCTTCTGTAGCGCCCTTGTCGATAATAGTTGATTCATTGAGATGAAACGGTTTAGGGAGATTGCGGCTGACGGTTTGAGCTGCGTCATATTCGAGCATCTTAAACCCGCTTTCATCGGTACCCGTCACGGCGTACAGCGTTAATCCGCTTGTATCGGCCGGGAACACTCTCGTGCTCGCGTCGATATCGGCGATAATCCGCGCAAAATCATCGTAATTGGAACCGACTTTTTCCCATGAATCCAAGAGCATAGATGTATCCATGTTGTGTGACTCCTTTTTGTTAATTTGCCTGCATTAGCAGTTGTGATGCCTTATCCAATAAAGCCAGTTCCTGAGGAGTTCTTCCTTCGGCTCCTTTTAAGGCCCGAAGTTTGATAGAAAGGGTGCGGTAGAAAACCTCGTTTGTTGTTATGGCTTTTTGAGATAAAGCCGCGAATTCGTCGCGTTCTTTCGAACTTATAAGGTTTTGTTTGTACATCTGGTTGAGTAATGGCAGCACTTCAACCCCTATTGCTTTATTCACAGATTCAAATCACTCCTTTCTTCATATACAAAACCTCTAACATGAGTATGGTTGTTTGCATCGCAGTCAAGAAAAAAATCAGAGGCTCTTTTCAGAACCTCTCGTTTTTACTGCTCAAAAGCGAATTCTATATTGTTTCGGCGAAGGATGTCACAAAGCTTCTGCCTGTTTTCAGGAGATAGCTGCTCATCTCTCGTTATCTCGAGGACTGCGACGGCGTCCGGCTTGTTTTCAATCCTTTGCAGTATGCTGAATAGCTGATAAACGGCTTCATAAAGCTCCTCTCTTTAATCTGCGGGGTTACGGCATAACCGCGTCTGCGCCTCCGGGGTCGGCGTTTATGCCGTCCTGAATCTGCTGCTGTTGATGCCCGATGGACTCCGGAACGACGAAGATGCCCTTGAATATGTCGATTGAAGCGACGGTTGTTGATGTTTTTGCGTGAACACTATCGGTCCCTACTAGCCCGGGAAAGAAAACCGGAACTTCAACGGTTGTTTCGACGGTCAATAAGTCATTCTTGTTTAAATCCTCGGAAAAAGTAATCTTTGTGTTGAGTTGATATTTCTCATTGTCTTTGTTGTTGTATTCTGTAAGCAGCCTGGTCATTTCCTCAGCCTGAGCTTTATTATATTTGAAGTCAAAGCTCTGGGCGTATACGGCCGCAGAATCGGCAATCATATCGCTGCGTGATGCTGCCAGTCCGTTTGCATAGCGGATATTGGAGTATTCCATCAGGATTACCATGATAAATGTCATGACGAGAATAACCGTCACGCAGAAGAGTACAGAAGCATTTCCGCGCTTCCAGTCGATTGTATTTATAAATCGAACTTTTTTCATGTTGCTGGTGTCCTTTTTTAGTAATAAATCTTTGCCGGGCGTTCAATCATAAGAAAAATCGAAGAACTCATCAATCCGTCGGAGCGGAATATATTTGCCATTTGGTTTACCTTAACTGTAACCGTACATTTAAGCAAAGCGCCTTTTTCCCAGGTAATGCCGCTGCCGGAAGTGCTTGACGTACCCCCGACGACTTCCAAAAGCACTTCAACGTCGTCCGGGCCCACTCCGATTGAAGATTCTGACAGGGCCGCCTTGGCTGCGGATATGGCTTGCGCT
>JAAYBH010000532.1 GCA_012718935.1 Clostridiales bacterium | reverse complement strand
TGGGTAAGATAATATATAGGACGGATGCAAACGGGCCCGTCATAGCTCCGCCCGCGCAGCATAACGAAACGGAGAAATTGTGATAACCATGAAAATACTGCTTGTCTATCCGAAGATACCCGTTACCTACTGGGGGTTCCAGCACGCGCTCAAGTTCGTTTCAAAGAAAGCCGCATTTCCGCCCTTGGGGCTTGTGACGATTGCTTCTTTGATACCGGATCGGCATGAGAAGAAGCTCGTCGATCTCAATGTCGAAAAGCTGACCGATAAGGATCTCAAATGGGCCGACTGCGTCTTCATCAGCGCAATGCTGATCCAAAAAGCCTCCGTGCGGGATATTATCGACCGCTGCAAAAGGCTGGGCGTAAAAACCGTTGCCGGCGGGCCGCTGTTCACATCGGAGCGCGAGGCCTACGACGATGTGGATCATCTTATCCTCAACGAGGGAGAGATCACCATGCCGGAGTTTCTGGCCGACCTGGAGCGCGGGGAGGCCCGTCATATTTACACGACGGACCAGTGGGCGGATATTACGAAGACGCCCGTTCCGGACTGGTCGCTTGTAAAAGTCGGGAAATACAGCTCGTTTAATATCCAATACTCGCGCGGCTGCCCGTTCCAATGCGATTTCTGCGATATCACGACGCTGTTCGGGCGCGTGCCGCGGACGAAGGACGCCGGCCAGATCGTCCGTGAGCTTGAGGCGATCTATGCAACAGGCTGGCGGGGCGAGCTGTTTTTTGTGGACGACAACTTCATCAGCAACCGAAAAAAGCTCCTGGAGAGCGTCCTGCCCGCGATCATCGAGTGGAACGAGAGCCATGGCCGTCCTTTCTGCTTCCTCACGGAGGTCTCGATCAATATCGCCGACGACGAAGATTTGATGAAAATGATGGTCCAGGCCGGTTTCAACGGCGCCTTCATAGGGATCGAGACACCGGACGACACCTGTCTGGGTGAGTGTCAGAAGACTCAGAACCGCAACCGCGACCTCATCTCCTGCGTCAGTAAAATACAGGAGGCCGGCATGGAAGTCCTCGGCGGGTTCATCGTCGGGTTCGACAGCGATAACGAGACGATCTTCGGCCGGATGATCCGGTTCATACAGGAAAGCGGCATCGTCACGGCGATGGTCGGGCTTTTAAACGCGCCGACCGGCTCGAGGCTTTATCAAAGGCTCATGAAGGAGGGGCGCATCGAAACGCGGTTTACAGGCGACAACACGGATTACACGATGAACTTCGTCCCGAAGATGGATCGGAACATACTTGAAAAAGGCTACGAGAAAATCGTGAAGACGATATATTCGCCGAAATACTTTTACGAGCGCGTCGTCAATTTCCTGACCCGTTATCACCCCAATGGCATTTCGGAGGGTTATTCCTTTTCGGATATCCGGGCTTTTCTGAGGACTGTGTTCAGGCTCGGGATTTTCGGGAAGGAACGGAGATACTACTGGAAGCTGCTCCGGTGGTCGGCCCGAAACAGGCCCGACACGTTCCCGCTTGCCATACGGTTTGCAATTTACGGATATCACTTCAGAAAGCTGTACGAGTCGTAGGAACGTGTTTGACTAACAGGACGGGCTCCCTCGCTACTGTGCGCATCAAATCAACACAGAATCGCCGCTTGGCACGCAATGCCAAAAAGGCTTCCCCTCAATGGGAAAGCGCTAACCTATCAAATAATCAGGGGCGGACAGCAATCCACCCCTGATTTCTGTTTTTCATTTGTTATCCCGCGAAGCCTCCGTCGACGCCGATGATCTGACCGGTGATAAAGCCCGCCGAATCGGATGCGAGAAACCTGACGAGAGCCGCAACGTCCCGCGGCGCGCCAAGCCGGCCGGCCGGCGTCGCCCCTATCAATTCCGACTTGACCTCCGGGGAAAGTCCTGCGTTCATATCCGTGTCTATGACGCCCGGCGCGACGCAGTTGACCGTGATGCCCGACGGGCCGAGCTCCTTGGCCAGCGACTTTGCAAGCCCGTGAAGCGCCGATTTCGACGCCGCGTAGACCGCCTCGCAGGACGCGCCGGCGGTTCCCCAGACGGAGGAGACGAGGACGATGCGCCCATACTTCTGACGCACCATATGGGGGATCGCCGCCTGGCAGCAGTTGATAACGCCGGCGAGATTGATGTCCAGCAGCCTGCGCCACTCCGCTTCGGCCGTGTCCGTAAACAGCTTGATGAGCGATACGCCGGCGCTGCAGACCAGGATGTCGACCGCGTCATGCTCGGCAAACATCCGGCGCACCTGCCCGCTGTCCGACACGTCCGCTTTGAACATTTTAATACCCAGTTCGCCGCTCAGTCGATGCGCGGAATCCTTCGAACTGAAGA
>JAAYBH010000531.1 GCA_012718935.1 Clostridiales bacterium | reverse complement strand
GTATGTAGCTCAAAGCCGTTTGCAGCACAATCCTTTTTAAGACCGGCCTTCATCTCTCTTTGAAACTGCAGATAGTCTTCTCCGGCATGTCCACCGGTTGAAAAAGTGTGGGTAAGCCATTTTCTGAGTTTGTTGTCCATATAGCTGACTCCTTCGTAATAAATTTAAGCCGTATCACGTCTCCGTATCGTCCGTAAACAGCTCTAATCTCAGTATGGTATATTCCCGCGGAGGAAAAGAAAAAGCGCCCTGGCGGCAGCCAGAGC
This sequence comes from Clostridiales bacterium, assembly GCA_012718935.1. Lineage (GTDB taxonomy): Bacteria > Bacillota > Clostridia > Oscillospirales > Oscillospiraceae > Sporobacter. The sequence goes on along the minus strand of JAAYBH010000531.1, from coordinate 3,160 downwards.
GCTCTGATATATTGGTTTGCAACCAGGTTGCAATTTGTTGCAACTAATTGCAATCTTACGCTGCCGCATACCAGCCGACTACGAACACCGCGTCGGCAATTTTCAGTTCGTCCACGGCGATATTCTGGGCCGCAACCTTCGCGTCGTACGTGAAACCTTTCGACGCGCCGCCGTATATCACGCCGATACCGTCATTGACCGCACCAGCCGCGCTGACCGCGTTGCCGTTAATCGAGAAGGCAAATTGCTTCGCGCCGACATGCAGCTTGGCAAAATCAGTCCCGTAAGTGACCAGACTCCATCCGTTTGCCCCGGTCAGTGTCGTGGACACGATTTCAACAGGCCCGAAGCTGTCGTTGTATATGCCGACATTATTCGATACCGTTATGTTGCCTGCCGCGTCCATGGTGACCGGCAATGACATCGGAACCGTGACATCCATTCTCGTCGCGGCCTGCGTCAGCTTCACCGGCACGATGCCGTTGCTGCCCGATTCGGATACTGTCTGCCCGCCTCCGCCTGTCTGGCCACCGTCCGGGTCCCCGGAGCCGCCGCCTTCTTCGCCGAGCAGCGTTGCCCTGAGCGACATTGCGGGCTTAAACGCAGCTTCGGACGGGCCGTTGTTCTCAAATGTGACATTGACGTCGCCGTCGCTGTTCACGCTGGCGTTAACCTGTACGGAGCCGGTTGTCGGCGGCAGCGCTGGCGTGTTATACGTATTCTATTCTGCCATTTCGAAACAAATATCAGGGCTGATTCCGTAGACGGTATATTTGCCCTCAAAGCTCTGCCTGTCGGCTATGAGCTCAATTTTCATATTATTGCAGGCTGAGCCGACATATTGCGCAATTTCCAGCGCGTCGTTCAAATCCTCCTCTGCGACATCTGTCCAGATAAAGGCGCTGGAGGCGCAGTCGGCGCCGGTACAGATGCTGAGCAGAGCCTTGTACTTCGGCCAGATGAGGCAGGCGGTTTCCGGGTTGCGGCCGCGGAATCTCTCGATATACCTTTCTCTTGCGTGGGGATACATTTTCCCGGCAATATGCGGCGCGTCTCCGGTTTTACTGCACTCTAGAGAAAAGATGACATGGACCCTGCGGGCCGCCGCTTCGGCATCGAGGGAATCAGCGACTTGAATTTCCGCGTCGTCTGCAATCAATCCGTAAGCGCCGATGTCCTTGCCGTAAATGGCCATAGCCGCCGCGCGTGTCGCCGCATACGCCTCTTTCTTCAAAGCCTCAAAGCTGAGAGAAAGCGTGTTTGCCGTAATATTGTAGATGACGCCATCCCTGTCCCTGACGGTGGCCGACGTCTCGATGACATGAAACGCGTCGTCCGTGCGTATTGCGTCTTCCTCGGTGTCGAAGCCGAAGTATCCCGTCAGTGTTTCTGCGACTCCGAGTTCTTTTCCTCCCTTTATAGTATGTACATAACTTTCCACGACCTTGTTTTTCATTGGCATCCTCCTTATTCTATATAAACAGTATGGTAGATTTCCGCAGAATACGAAGAAAAGCCCGCCTTAAAGCGGGCTCTCAATAGATTAGGCAGTCATATGCGGCCGTTCAGATTCTATACACGACCTTCTTATACCCCTTATTGACGGTTGTGTGGCTCACTGAGACGACTTTTCCGCTCCTGAGGGTTCTCGTATGCTCGCGGCGTTCATGCTCACGCGGAGACGCGTGCGACCCGTGGGCGGTGCCTTTATGCGGGATGTAGTCCTTGTCAGTCTTGAAGTACAGGAGCAGGGGAACCTCGTCTCTTTCGCCGGTTTCGCGCTTCGTCCGGACGACGTCGATATCCGCGGCCGAGCGGTATGTATCAATATGCCTGCTGTTCTTCCTGTTCAGGGAGTACCTGCTCGCATACATCCTGGCGACGTAGGCGACAATATTGACCGCCATGGCCGGCGTAACATCGCGCTTATACATGAAACAGTGCGGGCATTGCTCCTCATGCGTTTCACAAAGGTTCGTGGTCAGTATATCTATGTCGTTCTGCCTGCGCAGCTTTATCGGCTTAATGTTTTTTACAGGGCATTTATCGCAGTAATACCACAGCGGCTCCGCCAGCGTGGACGGGTAGCTCTCCTTGGTAAACGCGACCTGGATGAGGTGGTTTTCCGAATCATGCTTGCCGGTCCGGACCATATACGGCATAGTGTTCGGCGAACCGTTCCAGTCGTAGAGGTCCTCCTGGCGGGTGAAGCTGATGATATCGCTGAGATACCGCTTCGCGCCGTGGCCGTCGGTATATACGAAGGAGATATAGCTGTCGACGATAGCGTCCAGGTCAACGCCGTCCAGATTTCCGGCTTCCGGTATCTTTCCGAGCTTGTTGAAACTGACGACGAATTCCCGTCCGTTTTCATACAGCCACATTTCATTGGCCGCCGCAGCGAAATGCCCCGCAATTTCCGGCGTTATCTTTTTCGGGTCAACGCCCATGTATTCCGCCATGAGTTTAAAAACGCCGTTTTCATATTCCGTGTAATCCAGACGCATAAGCTCGAACACTTTCTCGAACGGAATGCCAGCCTTTTTACACGTCGCTTTCAGGTCCGCGGTAACGAGCTTTCTGACGGATACGGTCGGCCTGTTCTTTAAAAGCGTTTTGTTTTTGATGTTGTAAAAATCAGCAGCCATAACTATGCCTTTCGCTTAGGCGCTCCTGCGCCGCCTTTCAACTTCTTCGGCGGCAGAGGTCGGGTCTGCAAAATAATCCCTCCCGAATGTCATGCCGCGGAGAATCGTGTTAGCGTTGTCGTCCCAGGTGCGCTTTACCGCCTTGACCTTGAGGCGCCCTGAAACGAAAAACCTGTCGACGAGATATACGATATCGCCGTTGTGAAATTCGCTTGCGTTCATTATTTACCCTTCCTTGTCGCTTGTTTTTGCGCAGATGAGCGCCTACGGTGCGACCGTGTATGAGCTTGTAGAGGGCTTCTATGTGGACCTGGATGTATGTATCAGGCGCTCTTTAGGATTTTAATTATTTTGGTCAGAATCATTGTTCCGCTTTCCTTAAAAGCGCCTTCGGGTACATCAATGATTTCTGCGCCTGTTTCATCAAGCCAGTTTCTAAAGTCCACAGAGGTTTTATCTTAATCCCGCGAGAAGACTTCCGCTTCTATAAGCGGGAGATGAATCGCGGAGTG
>JAAYBH010000530.1 GCA_012718935.1 Clostridiales bacterium | reverse complement strand
TGATTCTGCATACTGCGAAAACGGACGGAGAGATCACGCTTCCCGTGATTATGTTTATTGGCTTGTTTTTCTGTCTGTATATCGGAAAAAACCGTTCATTGATCACAAATAACCCCGGAAACCATTCTGATAGCGTTCATAGGTTCATTTTGTGACCTGACGTTATTACACAGGAGCGGGCGGCGGAAGCCGTCCGCTCCTTGTGTTTTATGCCAGTAATTTTATAATATCTTCTTTGTTTCTGATAGGTGGCGCTATATACGGTTGCTTTTCCCCGCCTTCCATCGCGCTGTCTACCGCACCGATGTCCCGGTAGACAATCCGGATGCTCTGCGTGGATGAGTGTGAATACTTTTTAGCTCGCTCTCCGACCTCAATGCGCTGAATGAACAACCGCAGCAGCTCCGGCGTCAGCTTATCTATGGCCGTGTAGCGCTTGGCTTTTTCAATGAACGCGTCCACGTTAGCCGCCGACGCTCTCAGCTTTTCCAGCCGCGCTTCTTTTTCCGGAATGGAATCCGCAAGCGTTTTCTGCTCCGCGTTGTAATCGGCGGAGAGCAGACGGAACTGCTCGTTGGTCACGCGCCCCAAAACGTTATCCTCATAGAGCCGCTTGAACAGAGCCGTTAGTTCTTCGTTTCTGCGCCGCATGGAATCCAGATCTTTCTGTAGAGCGGTTATTTCCTTGCGTAGCTCCGTGCTGTTCTTTTGGTTGATGTACTCGGCAAACTGCCGCTCCTTCAGCCTGGCGAAGTGCGTAACCCGCCTCAGGTCGTCCAGTACAATCTGGATGAGATCAGCTTCCCGGATGTGATGCGGCGTACAGGCCTCTTTGCCGCGTTTCCCGTAGGTGTAGCATTTAAAGCAGTATTGGGATTTTTTCATGGATTCCGCCCGGTAAAGTACCAGCGGCTTTCCGCAGTCCGCACAGAAGGCAAGACCCGAGAACATATTCGGTTCGTCCATGTGCTTGGGTGTTCGCTTTTTATGCTGCCGCACTTCCTGCACAATATCCCATTGCTCCAACGTGATCAAGGGTTCATGGGTATTCATTACCAGCACCTGTTCGCTTTCGGGTTTCCTGACGAGCTTCTTGTTCTTGTAAGACAGTGTGGTGCATCGCAGTCCTGCCATATGACCAAGATAAACCTTGTTGTCGAGAATGCCAGTGACCGTGCTGCTGCTCCAGGCATACGGCCGCGTCGTATCCAGCCCCATATGAGACGCGCCGGTCTTGCGGTAATAGTAATTTGCCGGTGTCAGCACCTGTTCCGCTGTCAGGATACGGGCAATCTGGTTCGGGCCTTTACCGGAAGCACACAATTCAAAGATTCGGCGCACCACAGGAGCGGTTTCCACATTTGGAACGATATCCTTGGTGTTGCCATCTTTCTTTCGATAGCCGTAAGGCGGTCTCCCACCCAAACGCTCACCACGCTCGGCCTGCATCTTTTTGATGGCGCGAACCTTTTTGCTGGTATCCTTCGCGTGGAGTTCGTTCGCCCAATTGCGGATGGGGTTGAAATCATTACTGCTTTCCACCAGAGAATCCACGCTGTCATTGACGGCAATAAAACGGACGCCTTTTTCCGGAAAATATATTTCCGTGTATTGTCCCACCTGCAGGTATTCACGCCCAAGGCGGCTGAGATCCTTGACGATTAGCGTCTCGACCTCGCCACGCTCGATCATCTCGACAATCTTTTTCCAGGAAGGCCGCTCAAAGTTTGTGCCGGAGTAGCCATCGTCAGCCAGAAAAAGTGTGTTTTCAAAACCGTTTTCCTCTGCATATCGTTGAAGAAACAATTGCTGATTATGAATGGAATTGCTTTCGCCCTGGCGCTCGTCTTCTTGACTGAGTCTGCCGTAGAGTATATTGTATTTTTGGCCTGCCACTGTTTTCATACCTCCTTCATATTGGGGCAAGCCGGTACGTTAGCCACAGTATATCGCACCGTTCGCCGCAAGTCTATTGGAATCTCAGGCACTGTGGGCATTCTTGGCACAGTCCACGTCAATCAGGGAGAGCAGTTTGTCCGTGGGGGTCGCCTCGGCCTTGCCGGGAAAAACAGAGGTGATGTGAAAGACTTTCCCGCCTACCAGCATATCACGCTCACTGACAAAGCCTTCCTCTGTATCCCAGTACGAGGAGTCACGAAAAATTGTGTTGATTCTGCCTTCCTCCGTCTGCCGGAAAACAGCCTTTTCAGGATCGTCTGCGCCAATGATTCCGGTATCCCGGTATTCCTCATATTCAGTTTTCATAAAAACTCCTTTCTCACCTATCGGGATTAGTAGCTGTGGCAGAACCGGTCACATGGTCTGCTGCCAGGTTTGCTCATCCTCATGGTCATTCGCCTTATGACCGAGGGCAATTTTCTTTTCACGCTCTTTGGCGAAAACCTTCCGGTCTGTGTACGGATTTATCGTCGTGGCGTCCTTCACGGGAACATCGTCCTGAGTCCGTTCCAGAGCGTGTCCCAGCTGTGCCACATTGCCCAGAGCACCAGCAAGATCAACGGGATCAACAGCCACGCCGGGCTGAGACGTGGAATGTGCAGTTGCAGCCGAGGGAGAGAGATACGCCTCT
>JAAYBH010000529.1 GCA_012718935.1 Clostridiales bacterium | reverse complement strand
GGGATAATGTAATATACGACATGACCTCCAGAACGGAGTATCAGGCAAACCTGTTTACTGCTGATTTCCTCATTTCTGATGAGGCTATTGAGGAACTGACGGAGCAGGAGGACATGGATTATTTTCGAATGTGCAAGGAGCTCTATGTGAGCCCCGATCTGATGTCGTTTAAGCTGTTCTCCATGATCCAGCGCGGCTATCGCTATAATCTGCCGCAGGGCCTGAACAGCACATTCCTGAAAAACTGAGCGAATGACGGCACTCTGATATGCAAGGTGATGACATGACCGTCAAGGTTTATGTGCTGGTATCCGCTGTCTTTGATGCGGACGGGACATTGATCCCTATATCGCTGACATGGGAGGACGGGACGGTATATGCAATTGATCGTGTTCTGGACATTCGTCAGGCGCCAGCGCTGAAAGCCGGGGGGCAGGGCGACCGATACACGGTCATCATAAACGGCCATCAGAGCTATCTGTTCTTCGAACGGAACGCCTTGATGACCGGGAACAATCTGGGTCGCTGGTTTGTGGAGCGCAGGGTGGCATGACAGGGAAATCGTAGAAAAACAGACAGTATGAGGTGACGGCGATGGCGGAAATTCTGATAGATAAAGATAGATTTGATTTTTTGCAATATGCCTTTTTCGGCGGCGACAAGCCCTTTCCGGCCGTAAGCGACCGCGCATATCGTGACCTGTGCCGAACGCTTCGCTTTCATGGTGAGAGCGGCACAAAGTACCGCGACCATGTGGGCAGGGTTTTAGAAGCGGAAATCACAGCCATGCTTTCAAAACCTCCCGATACACAGGCGGGATATGACACTTGGCATCATGCGCTCTGTGATGAGCTAATCGGGTATTATGGTTCTACTGGTTTTGAATTCAATCTTGGCCATGCGCAGAAATGGGTCAATATGACCATGAAATACATATACATCCACGGGGCGCTTGATATCACTCCTGTGTTCGGATATCTCCATGTTCCGCTGGATTCCTATGTTTTTGGAGCCGTGGAGCGTGAACTGGGCATAAAGCCACCCTGCAATGCATGGAGTAAAATATCGAGCTATGAGCAGTACATTCGGTATCAGAAGAGGATACGGGCGGCGGTGACAGCGCCTCCGCTGCGGTGGGAGTTCCAGAACTGGCTCTCTGAAGCAAAGCGGCGCAATCTGAACCAAGACTGAGGAGACAAACATGAAAATAGAAATGGGAGAATCTCTTATATATTCGTGGTTGCGCCATGAAAAGCAATGCCAGTTGACGCAGACCAACTGGAAGGCATCGCCCTACTGGGAAGTCGACAGCCGAAACGATCTCCATGCACTTTCCGAAAAATTCTCACGTTATTATCAGGACAAGTATCAGTTTGATATTTTGAAGGGTTGTTCTCTGGAGCAATTTATTAAGCAGGCGGAAATTGATGCCATTGGCATCTCGTTCTCCCAGTCCGCGCAGAGCATTTACGCCGTTGATATTGCCTATCATGAGGCGGGGCTAAACTACGGAGACAAGAGCAAGACGCTGACGAAGATAATCCAGAAATGCGTGCGAACCGCGCTGTGCTTATATGGCTTCTTCAGCATCGCAACTGGTGAGATCATTTTTGCCTCACCAAAAATAAACCCGGTAATCGAAAAGAACTTTCGCCCATGTTTGTGGAGCTGACCGACCTGTTCTCGCAGCTCGGATTGGAGTTTACTGCGACTCTATATTGTAACGATACTTTTCTGACTGGGATCATGCAGCCCGTACTGAAAAAGGGTACGAGCATCGCGGACACATCAGAGCTGTTTTTGCGCAGCGTTCAGATGTACCAGATGTTCGCCGGGAAAGCAGTGCCCGCGCCGGCAACGGCTTCAAAAGAGCAGATTGTCATCGCTCAATCGAAACCGCGCACAGGTTCGTATACCGATGAGGGAAAGGCAATCGAACGCATACCCAAGTGGGCGCTTAGCCCGGAGCAAAACAATTACAAAATCATTCGGGCCTATTATCAGCTACTGAATGAACGGGGACTGGTCACCCGGCCGGAGCTGGAGGCCCGCTGTCATGATCAAAGCAAACACCCGGATGTATATGTACGGGACTTCCGTGGCAATTTCGTATCCATGAAAACTGACAAGGGCAAGAGCCACGGGAAAGTCTTTACTGATGACGGGTATAATGTGCGAGTTTGGAGCGCCGTATCGCAGACCTTGGAGCAGAACCGCAGCCTGTTCCTGGCGTAAGCGTATCAAGTGATGTTCGGAGGGAATGATGGAAAACATCGTATTTGAGCGTGACTATGAGGAAGAACATCGTCAGCAAGATGGAAATGACGCCGCATCCGCGATATTTGAGATTGCCACTGATGGAGGGTTCATCGCGGCATACGCTGATGCAATGCAGGTCATTCCCAAGGTGGTTGTTCCCGCTGATAAAGAAAACTACGAATATTTGCTTCAACGGTCAGACGAGCTTGCGCAACGCTGGGGCGGCAAAGTCCGCGGAGTTGTAAACTACGAGAAATGGGAGGCCACAATAAATCTGCTTCTGCCGTTTGCCGAGTTTTGTGATCGTGACGATCTGAACCTTCTGAAAGAATTCGCCGACAAGTCCCATTCTATTACTTTTCAGACGAATGATGATGGGAGACTCCGGATACACATTTTCATCCTTTATTTTGAAGAGATTGCCGACAAGAACGAGATCTTTGAGTCAATTCTGCGCAACAGGCCAGATTTTACCGCTCTTTTGGAGCAGTACAGGAAAGAGAACCCATCCCTTTTTGAAAGCAATGATGAAGTTGTCGATGATCTTGATGATTCCGAGCGGGTTGAGCTGATGACATGGTTTGTGGAAACATGGTCGGCAGCAACAGGTGAAAGCAAGGAGAGCGTCGCGTCTGCGGTCTTATATGAGATGCGGCATGACTACAGGAATATGCTCCAAAAAATCCTTGACTTGAAGCACAAACTTGAAGAAGATACAGAATAACCGAACGGCCAGCCGATGCAGTATCGGCTGGCCGTTTGTTTGTACTTTTAATCCTGATACTTCATTACAGATATCCCGGAGCGGCTCGTCAAAATATGGCCACGCTTTGTCCTTGAACCATTGCGGAATGCCATATGCGGCTTCGGCGATACTGCCGGTGATTGCGGCGAGCGTATCACTGTCGCCGCCAGGGGAAATGGCGTTGTGGATGGCATACTCGAAAGCGTCGTACTTATGTGGTAACATAGAAGCCTAAACCATTGATTTGACTTGGTTTAACCAGTCCAATCGCAAAATTTCATAGTGTAGTTCTCTTCATCAGTTCTCTCCTTTATCCGAGGGATTTCTGAGAACCGATGTTGAAGATAAATACGGAAGCGTATCGAAGTGGTCATAACGGGACTGACTCGAAATCCAAGTCGCCGTTCGGTAGCCTCCACCCCGGAAACCCGCTGTTTATAAGGGTTTTTCGAGGATTTACAACTTAATATTTTCTTTGTTCTCCCCGTCTGTTCTCCCCAATTTCCGAGGTCGATTTTAGAGGCAGACGATTGAGATAAACTTGGAGAGGTATCGAAGTGGTCATAACGGGGCTGACTCGAAATCAGTTTGAGAT
>JAAYBH010000528.1 GCA_012718935.1 Clostridiales bacterium | reverse complement strand
GCGGTCCGGCTTGTTTTGGATAAAACCGAAGACGAGCCGATAGATGAAAGAGAACTGATGAACGTTACTGAGATTTATATTTTTGGCGATCAGGCGGCGGCCGACCGCGAGGCTTACGGGGAACTCGGCCAGCATATAGTGCTAAACGACGGCGTGCTGAAAAACGGCGGTATCCGCTCACTAACTGATCTGCAAAAGCTTAAAAACCTGCGAATTCTGTATATCTCCTTTCAGGACATCGGCGACCTATCGCCGCTTTCAGAGCTGACTTCTTTGGAGGATATCGATTTGAAACACAACCCCATCAAAGACGCTTCGCCTCTGGCCTCCCTGCCCTCCCTTCGTAATCTATGCCTGTATGACACCGGGGTATCCGACCTTTCGGCGCTCTCCGCCTGTCCGCTTCTTGAAAATATCGACGCGGGGAATGCACGCGTCACCTCAATGAGGGCTTTTATGGGGATACAGAATCTGAGGGTGCTGTATATCCGGCAGACCGCAATCGAAACCCTGTCCGGCGTCGAAGACTTTTCCTATCTTGAGCGAATTGGCCTGAGCGGCGTTTTGGACAGAGACTTGACGCCGCTTTTGAATCTGCCGCAGCTCCGCGAAGCGCATCTGGACAAGGGGATGCGTGAAGAAGCGGAAAATGATCTGCCGATGGCAGCCTTTCGTATCACCTATTCATAGTTTCACAAAAAATATCGAAAAAAGCCCGAAAGTGTGCAGCCAGCATACCACAGGGCTTTTTTTATTTGGTATGATTTACTTGGCAATGACAGGATGGCAACACATATCGGGGGTTCGCCTGCGAACGATGAAATCATGGCAACACCGTTGAAGAACAAATACGAACTAAATATGATTAGGAGGGACTACCATGAGCTCAAAAAATCTTCACAGCACAAACGGAAAAGATTATCCGGAGGCAAACCGCGAGATGGCGGAGAATCTGCAGCTGCCAGATGAAGACGCGGCGCAGATTACGATCCCGAAAGCCGATCCTGCCGCGCAAACCGCCGACCGCAAAAAGAAGGTTCTCCATGTTTTGGGCATCATCATGCAGGCGTTCGGTTACCTGCTGCTGATCGGCATGGTAAGCGCGTTTATCAACGACGGCGGGAATACCGACTGGACAGGGGCTGGGTTTGGGATCTTGGCGCTGGCTGCTTTGATCATCGGAGGCACAATACTGACGAAGAAGAACTGACTGACCTGTGTGATAAAGAAGACACGTTTCAAGTAGAGTATGGAAGCAAAAATGAACGAAAATGGAGGCATAACAGCTTACAATGTCTACGCTATCATTACAGATCCGGGTTATTACGCCGGAAGCTTTATGGTCTCATCCGCTACTTTTACTGCGCTTGGTCTTGCGTTATTGTGTGTCGGAATATGGTGGAACGTCAGTTTAACGAAAAGACCGGATGCAGGAGATAAGGCGCTGAAGTTTACAGGAGTGTCTTTTGCGATACTTATATTGCTTACAGTAGGAATCGTACTGACAGATCTGTTAATCTCGCTAAAGGTCTTTGATAACTCTGCAATCGTCCTTGGCTTTGTTCCAATTCCCGGTCAAATATTTTATGCGGCGCCGATTGTCGCCAGTATACTTGTCATTATATACATTTTAGCTAAACGCAAATAACACCCGACAGGACGAAAGCACGAAAGCGAGAAGAGGTGTGATAAGCGTCCTGCGGGATGCTGCGAGGCGACTGGGAACAAATATGGAAAGGTTACGCAAATGAAATAGGGAGGAGAATTGCGATGGAACTGCTGGAGATATTGAACGAGGACGGCATTGGCACAGGCGTATACAAGGAACGTGCCGAGATACACCACGACGGAGACCTGCACGGCAGCTCGCATGTGTGGGTGATAGGCGATTGGAAGTGGAAAGACAATTTTTCCGTGCTTCTGCAGAAGCGCAGCCTCGATAAGGACGCTTTCCCCTACTGCTTCGACACCTCATGCGCAGGGCATATCGCCAAGGGAGAAACCTTTGACTCG
>JAAYBH010000527.1 GCA_012718935.1 Clostridiales bacterium | reverse complement strand
CAGAGGTTTTCCGTGTCGAAGGGAGAGCCGAGGGCCAGCAGCTCGTCGTCCCGGCTGCCGCCCAGGATATCGCGGAAATATGGGAGCGGCGTCAGGGTGGCGGAGTAGAGGACGGCGCTGCCGCCGCGCCTGAAGGCTTCGCTTAAAAGAAACGACGGGTCCAGGCAGAAGAGCCTGATGGTCACGTCGCCATGGGAGGCTTCTGTGAAGGTGACGTACCGCTCGTCGTACAGGTCATAGATGAGGGCGAAGTTCAAGGCGTCAAAGTAGAGCTGCAGGAAGTCGCCGTTGTCGCCAAGAGCGCCGTTCTCCTTCAGCAGGAGCTCGCAGAGGGCGGTGAATTCAATGACAAGACCGTAAAAGTCCTCGGGCCTCACGGGCGTGACGATAAAGCCCCGGGTGTCACATTGTTTGCGCAGCTCGAGCATGTGCCTGTTGACGGCGTTCAGGAGCCTGTCTAGGTCCTTGCTGCTCTTTTTAAATTGTTTTTTGATTTCGTAAAACTGTGATTTACAGAGCTGGGCGGAGAACATCTCCCTGGAGCGGTCCACCAGGTTGTGGGCCTCGTCGATTAGAAAAACACAGTCGCTGCCGCCCTCGGCGAAAAAGCGGCGGAGGTATACCCGGGGGTCGAAAACGTAGTTATAGTCGCAGATGATGCAATCGGTCCATAGCGAAACATCCAGCGACAGCTCGAAGGGGCAGACGGTGTGACGTTCGGCGTATGTTTCGATAACGGCGCGGGTGATGCTGTCACAGTTTGTGACAACGTCGTAAACGGCATCATTGGCCTTGTCGAAATAGCCCTTGGCGTATTGGCAGACCTCGGGGCGGCAGACCCGGGTATCGCAGAAGCAGATTTTGTCCTTGGCGGTGAGGGTGACGGTTTTGAGCCTGAGGCCGCTGCGGCGCATGTTGTCAAAAGCCTCCTCCGCCACCTGGCGGGTGATGGTTTTGGCGGTCAGGTAAAAAATCTTCGAGGTCTTTCCCTCGCCCATGGCCTTGACGGCGGGGAAGAGGGCCGAGATCGTCTTGCCCGTCCCCGTGGGTGCCTGGACAAAGAGCTTTCCGCTTCCCGCGATGGTCTTGTAAACGCGGACGGCCAGCTCCCGCTGGCCCTTTCTGTACTGCGGGAACGGAAACGGCGTTTTTGTAATCGTCCCGTTGCGCAGCGCTTCCCAGTCGGCCGCCATATTCGCCCAAATAGTGTATTTATCAAGGAGCCCGTCCAGGAATTCCTGAAGTCCTATCAGGGTGTAGTCCCGTATAAAATTCTTTGTTTCATAAGTGCCCGTATCCGCATACGTCAGCCGGACGGAAATATCATCGAGCCCGTTCTGCGAGGCGTAAATGCAGGCATAGCACATGGCCTGCGCCCAGTGGGTCAGGTTGGATTCGTCGATCAGATCGAGGGGGGAGGACGTGGTTTTGATCTCATCGATCACCGTTTTGCCGCCGTCCAGAAAAACGCCGTCGGCGCGGCCGTCGAGAATATACGTCACGTTTTGGCAGACGAATTCCGCCGTCAGCCTGACCTCGCTCTGGTAGCTGTCGTATTTCTCCATGTTCTTTTTCTGCAGCACCCGATGGATCCGCGCACCCTCGTACATCCTGTCCCTGGGCGCGTACCGGCTGTCGATGTCCCCCGAGCGCACGATGAACTCCACAAGCTCCCGGATGGCGATTTTGATCTTTTTGTCCATGAAGTCTCCATGTAGGAT
>JAAYBH010000010.1 GCA_012718935.1 Clostridiales bacterium | reverse complement strand
CAATTTACCATATCGTGGCACGGGAAGCAACGGAAATTGCCGCCGGCTTTGCCGGATACAACAAAGACGTGCCCGGGCGGATCGCTGTCATTTTTGGAACGTGTTCTACTTATTGCATAAAAAAAGGCACTGAAACCGGCTGTAAAAGGTAAATGTATACAATTTGTTGACAGTAAAGGCGGCCGATGGTATAGTTGGCTTGCGTCAAGGAATATTTTTACGCGGATGGTACAATGAGGAAACAAAGTAAATGTTAGGAGGAGTTATTATGCTGCGAAAAATCAGGGTGGTTCTCGCGCTTGTACTGGCATTATGTATGGTTTTATCCTTCACGGCGCTAGCGGCGGACAGCGGCTATACCGGGGTCGTGACGATCGTGCACACAAACGACGTGCACTCGAATGTCGATGTGGAGCCGTACGTCAAGGGATATGTCGATGCGCTCCGGGCGGAGGGCAAGAACGTCGTGCTGGTATCGGCCGGAGACGCCTTCAAGGGGACGGCCTTCGCAGACTTGACCGACGGGCTGGACGTGGCGACAGTCATGAACATGGCGGGTTACGATCTGTTTGCAATGGGGAATCACGAGCAGCTGCTCGGGCTCGAAAGATTCAAGAAAATCGTTGAAAAAGTCGAATTCCCCGTGCTTGCGGCGAATCTCAGCAGCGAATGGCGCGAAGAGTTCCCGGAGATCAAGGATTACGTCATCAAGGAATTCGGCGGCACGAAAATCGCCTTTATCGGCATCACTTACCCCATGTTCGGCGAAGCGGATGCCATTGCAAAGATCATAACCTCCGCGGAACGCGCGAAAACCGCCGCGGAAGCCGAGGGCGCCAGTGTTTTCATCGCAGTCACGCATTTGGGCATCCTGGACGCGGATGAAACAATCCGCAGTACATACCTTGCCGAGAAGTGCCCGTGGCTGACGGCAATCATTGACGCGCACTGCCATACGGCGCATGAAAAGGGTCTGATGCAGCATGGCGTTTTGACTGCCGAAACGGGCGAGTACGGCAAAAATATCGGCGTCGTCGAGCTGACGTTAGCGGCCGGAAAGGTGACGGGCGCCACAGCGAAGCTTGTCCCGATCACGGACCACGAGGAGGAATCCGGGATCACGCCGGATGCGGAGATTCAGGCATTTATCACCGGGGTCAGAGCGAAAAACGAGGCTTATCTGAAAGAGGTTGTCGCGACGACACCCGTCGACCTTGACGGTGTACGCGGGTTCAGCCGCACGCGGGAAACGAACTTCGGCAACGTCGTGACCGACGCCATGCGAAAGGCGGCAAAAACGGATATTGCGATTGTCATGGGGCCGTACCTGCGCGTCGATGTTCCCGCGGGCGATATCACCAGAGAACAGCTGATGGCGACGCTGTATGAGAATGTCGACCTGTGCGTGGTCGAAGTTACCGGAGCTGATATTTACGAGTTCATGGCAAGAGGCTTATCCCTGTATCCCAAGGAAAACACCTGGTTTACGCATGTGTCCGGCGTTATGGTCGAATTCAACCCGAATCTGGGTAACAGCGTGATCAGCATCCGTATGCCCGACGGTTCCGATTTAGATATGGACGCCACCTACACGTGCGCGGTCAGAGCGGATAATGTCGGGACATACTTCCCCAATCGCGCTTATACGACAGGCCGCGGTAAGATGTGCGAGGTTGTCGCCGATTACTTTAATTCCGGCATTGTGGTGAGCCGGGAGGCCGCCGGACGCATGAAGCCGGTCGAAACCGGATTTTCAGACGTGACCGGACACTGGGCGGAGGTCGCCATTATTGAGGCGCTGAAGCTGATGAGCATCACCGGTTATGCTGACGGAACATTCCGTCCGGACGCCGCCATGACGCTGGACGGGTTCATCACCCTCCTCAAAGCCGCCTTTAAGCTGACCGCCGAGGATGTGGCCGCGATCTTCCCGGATGGCGGTTCGGCCGAACCCATCGCGCGGAAGGATGCTGCGCTCTATTTCATGCGTCTGATCGACCGCCTGAAGATCACGCTGCCGAAAAGCTCCGTCCAGCCGTTTACCGATCTGAATGGTGTTTCGGCGGATGCCGCGGCGGCCATCGGCGCCCTGCAGAGCGCACAGCTTGTCAACGGCGTCGGCGGCGGGCAGTTCAACCCGAATGCGAACGCGACACGCTGCGAAATGGCAACCCTCGTGGACAGATTACTAACGTCCATGGCCGTCGAGGATGCGGCGGCGTAAGAGATATGAATCCGGATACAGGGGGATGTGATACTGTAAAGCATCTATTCTCAGCGGCGGTCGATCTTTCTTTGCAGGGCGTCCACCTGCTTTTTAAGCGACTGGATCTGTCGCTGCATCACGGCCGTCGGGTCGGTGTTCGCCTCGATCAGCGAACCTTGTGCGGCGGCGACGAGGATTGACGTACCGATGCCGACGATAAAGTTGCCCAGCGAGTTTTGCTGGTCCAAATCCAGACCCTCGATAAATAAAAGACCCAGCACCGAGGATAAAAGCGACATCTGCGCCGGCGTCAGCGCGAACAACCCCGTCAGTGCCGAATCATCGTTTTTGCTGATGTCGCTCAATACCTTTGCGACCTCGCCGCCGTCAGTCAGCTCCTTGCGCACCCGAAACCACTCCGTTCTTTGCTCGAAATACTGCCGTTAGCAGTATATGTGATCTCCTTATATGATGACATAGGAAGACGGGCGATTAAAAATCGCCCCTGCGGATACAACGATCGTAGGGGCGATTTTTTAATTGCCAGTTGTCTTATTGTTGTTACACGATGATTCTAATTCCTCAGGCTGTTCATCGGCGCCGGTATCCGGCCGCCGCGGTGCACGAACAGGCTGCTGTCGCAGGGGTTCGTCGGCATGACGGGGGCAGTGCCCAACAGGCCGCCGAAGTCGACGATGTCGCCGACCTTTTTGCCGGGGGCGGGGATGATGCGCACGGCGGTGGTCTTGTTGTTGATGACACCGATGGCCGCTTCATCGGCGATGATAGCCGAAAGGGTTTCCCAGGTTGTGTCGCCGGGGACGGCGATCATGTCGAGGCCCACGGAACAGACGCAGGTCATTGCCTCCAGCTTTTCTATCGTCAGGGCGCCCGACTGTGCTGCCTTGATCATACCCGCGTCCTCACTGACGGGGATGAACGCGCCCGAGAGACCGCCCACGTGGGACGAGGCCATGACACCGCCCTTTTTCACTGCGTCGTTGAGGAGCGCAAGCGCCGCCGTTGTGCCGTGGGCGCCGACGGAGGAAAGTCCCATCTCCTCCAATATATCGGCCACGCTGTCGCCCATATGGGGTGTCGGGGCCAGGGACAAATCGACGATGCCAAAGGGGACGCTGAGACGTTTTGACGCCTCCTGGGCCACCAGCTGACCCATGCGCGTGATGCGGAACGCCGTCTTTTTGATCGTCTCGGCGACCACGTCAAAGGGCTGGCCCCTAACGGTCAAAAGCGCGTGATGGACGACGCCGGGACCAGAGACACCCACGTTGATGATGCATTCCGGCTCGCCGACCCCATGGAACGCGCCGGCCATAAAGGGGTTGTCCTCCACGGCATTGGCGAAGACGACGAGCTTGGCGCAGGCCATGCCGCCCGCATCTGCTGTCCGCTCGGCGCTCTCCTTAATAATACGGCCCATTAAAGCAACAGCGTCCATGTTGATGCCGGCCTTCGTCGTGGCGATGTTGACGCTGGCGCAGACGCGCTCGGTTTCCGAAAGGGCGCGGGGAATCGATTCGATGAGCTTCCTGTCGCCGACGGTGAAGCCCTTGTGAACAAGGGCCGAAAACCCGCCGATAAAGTTGACGCCCACAGCTTTCGCCGCGTCGTCGAGGGCTTTTGCGACGGGGATATAGTCGTTTGCGCCGCAGCTCTCAGCGATGAGTGCGACGGGCGTCACGGAGATACGCTTATTGACGATGGGGATGCCGAATTCGGCTTCGATATCATTGCCTGTTCTGACAAGATTCTCGGCGTTCCGCGTGATCTTGTCATAGATCTTCCGGCAGCAGGCCTTGATGTCCGTATCGGCGCAGTCCTGGAGCGAAATGCCCATAGTGATTGTCCGGATGTCCAGATTCTGCTGGTCGATCATCTCAATTGTCTGAAGAATTTCATTGGCATGTATCATAGGGGTGCCTCCTTTAATAGCCTTCCCAAGGAAACGAAGTTTCCTCTCGTGGGGGGAAGCCTTGGCTTAACAGCTTCCCCCATAGGGGGAAGCCTTTGTATGATTACATTGAACACATATTCAAAACATTCTATATCCGGTGCATGGCCTCGAAGATGTCCTCGCGCTGGATGCGGATGGAGAGGGTCTTTTCCTCACCGCTTTTTTTCAGGGCTTTACCCAGCTCGTCAAACGACACCTTGCAGCCTGCGGTGTCCACGAGCATGATCATGGTGAAGTATTCCTGCAGTATGGTCTGGCTGATGTCCAGGATATTGACGCCGTTTTCGGCGAGAAGGGAGCAGACGCCGGCGGCGATGCCGACCCTGTCCCTGCCGATGACTGTGACGATAGCACGCATTGTGATTTCTCCTTACTGTGAATTATTCAGTTATATTAGGGTTCAGTCCAGATTCAGCTCGTCCAGCGTCAGCTCGAAGGAGCCGATAAAGTTTTCCATAAAATATTCGACCTCCGGCATCTCCAGTGCTCTGAGCTTTTTGAGGGTCTGGCCGGCGGCGGAACGGAATTCGTTGTTGCCGGCTTTAAGCTCCTCGAGGCATTTGATATACGCCGCGAGCTTATCGGCCGCCTTGATGAGCGCGGCGGTATGGGCGTCACTGGGTGTGAACAGCTCGTCGTAGGCAGGCCGGAGCTCCGGCGGCAGCGTCGTCAGGAGCTTGTCGGAGGCCAGCGCCTCGACTTTTTTATAAGCGGAAATAATATCGGGGTTGTGGTATTT
>JAAYBH010000526.1 GCA_012718935.1 Clostridiales bacterium | reverse complement strand
TATTGCTGTTTATTTGAAAACCGGTTTTTTCAACTGCTAATCTACGTAATATTTCCCTCATACTGACGTAATCAAACTCAAGGACATTGACAGAGGTGTCACTGACAGCTTCCAGCACCTGTATCTCACTATGGGCAGAGTCGACACATAAGAGCTCCACTAAATCAATCTGAAAAGTCGTAATGATATCATGCATGCCGTGCTCGATCAATTCTCTTTCGTTCTGCGCTGTATTCATAGTAATGTCCCCCCATGAAGCGCACCTTGTCTTGAGCCTCAATATCAAGATCAACGTATTATTATCGATGACCGCATTCGTGGCGTGCACCATGATGCTTGATTCTGTCGCCCGCTTGAAGCTGAACCCAAACCAGGAATTGAAAATTTGTTTCCTGCCATTTGTCCATTTCGGGTTCAGCTCATAGCGCGGCGGGCTCCTTGTTATCTGTTCTATATGTTTTAGTGCAGGGATCTTCTGTTAATACTTTCCGAAATCCCCTGAAAGCGAGATGTGTTTACGGGACATGTCATCTGCCAGGGCCTTTGAAGCTGGTTTTTCCTCTGGATCCATTCTATTCACCGTCTGCTCAGGACTGCGGAGCTCGTTTGATTGATTGATTTTGAAGATACTGACGACGTCTTTGAGCTGATTGGCCTGGCTGGCAAGCTCCTCGCCCGCCGCAGCGCTCTCCTCAGAGATGGCCGCATTCATCTGCACGACCTGCGATACCTGCGTAATCCCCTGGCTGATCTGCTCGATACCCTGTGACTGTTCATTTGAAGCGTCTGCGATTGCCCCAACGAGCTCGGCTGCGTTTGAAACCTCTGTGACAATTTTCTTCAACGCGCCTGCCGTATCATTTGCAATCTTGATGCCCGCCTCGACATTCCGTATGGAGCCCTCGATCATATCCGTCGTCTCTTTGGCGGCATTGGCCGACTTGGCGGCTAACGTCCTTACCTCCTCGGCGACGACGGCGAAGCCTTTGCCGTGTTGTCCGGCGCGCGCCGCTTCGACAGCGGCGTTGAGTGCCAGGATATTTGTCTGGAAGGCGATGTCGTCAATCACCTTGATGATTTTGCTGATATTACCGGACGATATGTTGATGGCATCCATGGCCTTGAGCATTTCACACATCTGCGCGTCGCCGTTTTTTGCGTTATTCATCGCGTTTATGGCAAGTTCATTCGCTTTTCCCGCATTTTTCGCGTTGCGCGAAGTCTGGGCAGCAACTTCTTCGACCGAAGCCGTCAATTCTTCTACAGCACTGGCTTGTTCTGTCGCGCCTTGACTGACGGTCTGAGCACCAGCAGCAATCTGCTCTGCTCCCGTATTGACCTGCTGAGAGCTTAAATAGATTTCGGAAAGCGTTTCCCGCAGTCGAGAGCTTATTTCGTTGATGGAGGCCAGAATTTCACTGTAGGCACCGATATAGCTTTCTTCACAGGTGCTTTTTACAAGGAAGTTGCCGTGCCCCATCTGATCCAGCATTTCTCTGATATCGTTAATAATAAGCCTGAGACTGTCGGACATGCTCACGCTGTCGTGAATAATATCGCCGATCTCGTTGTTGGGAACAGAAAGATTTTTGTACTCACGGAGGTTGCATTCACGGACATCGCGAATAATTTTAGTTGCACTCGCTAAAGGTTTTGTTACACGCTGGACTAACACGTAACATAGTGCGCTCATTAGGACAACGCCGATAATCATGGCTGCAATCACGATATTGCTGAGAGTTTCTGCTTTCTTTGTTACGTCGGCTGCGTTATAGGCACATCCAAGGATTGCGATGACTTTACCAGTATCATCTTTGATGGGCACATACGAGTTGATCAGATGACCGTATGCCGTCTTGTGGATGGTTTTGTCCTGCACGGTTGTTCCGTTGAAGGCCGGTTCGACATGGCTATACACAACAGTTGACTTTGTTCCGATCTTTTCTTCAAAACCGGCGACCACGCCGTTATAGACGTTTGTCCCATCGGTGGTCAGCGTGTAAGCGAAGAAAATAGGGTTGGTACTCATCACTTTGTAAAGCGCGTTAAGGATTGTTTTGTATTCTTCGGTACCCTCCGCTCCCTCAACGATAGCGGGCAGCAGCGCGGGATCGACGCTCGATGCCGCATAATCCGCTGCGACACCTGCGATTTGCGCAGCCAGTTCTCTCGTATTAGCGGAGGACTGCTGAATAGCGAAGATACCCAGAGCACCCATGATAATCAC
The DNA here is from genome assembly GCA_012718935.1 of Clostridiales bacterium. Taxonomy (GTDB): domain Bacteria; phylum Bacillota; class Clostridia; order Oscillospirales; family Oscillospiraceae; genus Sporobacter. The sequence continues at coordinate 223 of JAAYBH010000526.1, read as the reverse complement.
GTTGAGAACAACAATGGGAATCAAAATGCGTCCTTTTACACCTAATCTTCTCTTTGCTTTCGTTTTCATTTCTTTCCCCCTTTTTGTATACCTGCAAATCTCATACCTGTAATGAAATGATAACCGATTCCTGGTTTTTTGGGGGAATTCCGCGACAGAAAGCAAGAAAAGCGGCGTGAAACGTCGCTTTTCCTCGATGAATGGCATTTTTCATGAACCGGAT
>JAAYBH010000075.1 GCA_012718935.1 Clostridiales bacterium | reverse complement strand
CTTGTCATGCCGACGACAAAGGGATAGGAATTGATGTTGATAAATGCCCAGCCGGCCCCGCCGGCGATGAACAGGTAACCGATGACGTTGATATCATTCGTAAAGAACACCGCGATAAAAACGGCAATGATCACGCAAATACCGATAACAATCGTTTTCTTTTTCCCGATCCAGGTCCCGATAAAGCCGGCAGGAAGCGCGAAAACGACCATGGAGAGCGAAAAATACGTCAGCTTGCCGGCTGCGAGCGATTCCGGAACACCCAGATGCTTCTGACCGTAGAGCGTAAAGAAGGTCGAAACGGCGTTAAACGCCACGAACCAGAAGAAAATCGCCAGGAGCAGGAAAAGAACGTTTCTCAGGCTCTTTTTGTCGGAGAAAAGCTGACGTATTTTACCGAGCTTCAGCTTCCCGCCGCCGCTTTCATCCTTTTTCCCGGTATCGTCATAAGGCAGCACATCGCGCTTTTCCTTGATGTTGAAAAACAAAATGACAACGCTGACAAGCAGGAGGACGGCCGCCATATAAAAGGGATACGCGTTGTTGACATCATAGAGTTTTGAGCCCACCAGGAAGGCTATCACGGAACCCACGCCGCCCATCAGGTTGATGACGCCGTTGGCCTTGCTTCGGAGGGGCGCCGGCGTGATGTCCGGCATCAGGGCCACCGTCGGCGACCGGAAAGCGGCCATGATCAAATTGTACAGGACAATGATAACAATCAGGGATATGAGCCCCCAGTGGTTAGGTATGACGCAGGCCATGACGGCCGCCAGCGGCATGCAGACAAGAATAAACGGCATCCTTTTGCCGAACCTCGTGTTCGTTTTGTCACTGAGAGCGCCGATAGCCGGTTGAAGGAAGAGTCCGATATAGTTGTCAAGCGTCATGAGAAAGCCGATAACCGCCGCTTTTCCGATAAACTTACTGAGGAATATCGGAACGAACGAATCGTACAACGCGGAGCACAGAGAAATTGCAAAGAAACCGAAGCCGAGAATAAACGTCTTGTTATAATTGAGCTTCATCCGGTGTCATCCTCCCGCTTTCATTTTGCTGAGAACATCGCAGTAATTCGTGATGATGCCGGAAGCGCCCAGGGCGATCATGTTTTTCATGTCGCCGGGGCTGTCGACGGTGTAAGGGTGAATAAGGAGCCCGCTTGCCTTCATCCCCCCTATGGTTTCCGGCCGGACGGAGTAGAACAGGGGGTGGAGCGCGTCGGCGTGGACGGTTTTCGCGTAATCCCACGGGTTATAAAGCCCCGCCATGTAGAGGATGCCCGTTTTGATGCCGCTGTCAATTTCCTTGCATGTGACGAGAGCGTAATGGTTGAAGCTGGAGATGATGGTCTTGTGGCCGAGCCCGAATTCATGCAGCATGTGGATGAGCTTTCTCTCGATGCCGGGATAGAGCACGACGCCGCTTTTGATTTCAATGTTGATCAGCAGGTCCCTGCCGGAAACGAATTCAAGGAATTCCCTGAGCGTGGGTATTTTTTCGTTTTTAAAGGCCGGGTCAAATTTACTGCCGGCGTCAAGGCTTTTGAGCTCGCTGAGGGTATGCGTGAGCACAAGGCCTTTTCCGTTAGTCGTGCGGTCCAGCGTCTCGTCGTGGATGAGCACAAGCTCGCCGTCCTTCGTCATCTGGACGTCCGTCTCAAGCCCGTCCGCGCCGTTTTCCACCGCCGCTCTGAATGAAGCCATCGTGTTTTCGGGCGTCAGGTGCGGTATACCCCTGTGTCCGATGATTTTCGGAAACATCAACATCCCCCGTCCTATGATTTGTTGATTTCATTATAATGGCAAAGCAGCCCCGTGACCATGCTAAAAAATGTAAAACGGATAAAAAATATAGACAAAAAGCTGCCCGAACACCGGGTGGCATTCGGACGGCTCTCGTGTGCGAATATCGGGATTTCGTGATTAAAGGCCGATAATCTGATAGATACGCGCCATGTCAAGGTTCTCTCGCAGGGACTGCGCCAGCAGATTGTACTGATGGTCCTTATAGGCCTCGAAGGCAGGCCCCGCGTCGAATTCGACGCTCTGCCCCTTGTTTTTCAGCAGCAGCCGGACTAGCACCGCGCCGAGCTCGCCGTCGAACAACCCATGCAGGTAGCTGCCGAAGACGTTATTGAAGGCGAAACCGTCCGGCTGAGCTTCTGACAGCGGCGAGCCCACCGCGGCCGGGGCGCCTGAAATAGCGGCGAAGGGAAGGGTTTCGCCGGAGAGCGCTGTCGTTCTGCCCATGTGGATTTCATAACCACTGATCACGCTGCCGGACAGTGGGCTGAAGGCGCCTCTCAGCGGAAGAATCCGGCCATGGACGCGCGTACGAACCTTCTTCTGCTCGAATACCGTCTCAACAGGCAGCAGCGCCATGCCGTGCATCTCTCCGCCCTCCTCGACGTTGTCGGGGTCGGAAAGCGACCGGCCCAGCATCTGATACCCGCCGCAGATGCCGATGACGGGCGTCCCGGCTGATGCCAGCTTTTTGACGGCTTCCTCCATGCCGTTTTGCCGCATCCAGCTTAAATCGCCCATGGTGTTCTTTGTACCGGGCAAAATGATCAGGTCGGGGCTACCGAGGCCTTCGGCTTTATCAACATACCGGAGCCCGACAGGCTCCAGGCGCGACAGTGCGTTGAAGTCGGTGAAATTTGAGATTCTCGGCAGGCGGATGACGGCGATGTCCAGGGGCTTCCCCTCCGTCCGGACTGTGAGCCGTTCCGAAAGACTGTCCTCGTCGTCCAGGTCCAGGTCCAGATACGGGACGACGCCAAGGACCGGGACGCCGGTGAGCTCCTCCAGCTTTTTGAGGCCGGGCTTTAATATCTCCACATCGCCGCGGAATTTATTGATGATAATCCCCTTGAAGCGGGCCTGTTCCTCCGCGCTCAAGAGCTTCACCGTCCCGTAGACTGTTGCGAAAACGCCGCCCCTGTCGATATCGGCCACCAGCAGGACTGGAGCGTCAGCGATTTTTGCCATGCCCATGTTGACAAAATCGTCCCTGTTCAGGTTGATTTCGGCCGGGCTGCCCGCGCCCTCGATAACGATGATATCGTTCCGCGACGCCAGCGTGTGATAGTCCTCTGTGACAACCGTACGCAGCTGCGCCTTGTAATCGTAGTAATTACCGGCTGTCATCGTCGAAAAAACCTCGCCGCGGACGATCACCTGGCAGCCCATGTCGCTTGTCGGCTTCAGCAGGATCGGATTCATCAGAACGGAGGGCTCGATCATGGCGGCCTCCGCCTGCATGACCTGCGCCCGCCCCATCTCCAGGCCTTCGTTCGTGATAAAGCTGTTAAGCGCCATATTCTGGCTCTTAAACGGCGCCGTTTTATACCCGTCCTGAGCGAAAATCCGGCAGAGGCCCGCTGTAATGAGGCTTTTTCCGGCATTGGACATTGTGCCCTGTACCATGATCGGTTTTGCCATGTGAATCACCTGGTTTCAAGATTGTTTTAGTGCTGTGTCATCCTGAGGAGCAACGCGACGAAGGATCTCCAGGAAATTTTTAAATCAACGCAACACCTGCAGGTTACCTGAAGATCCTTCACATAGAGACTTGGTTTGCAAGCCAAGTCTCCTGCTCAGGATGACCAACCTTTTGAATTTCCGGTTTATCGGTGATGCTTTCTTAGGAATGACACAGAAGCGTCAGCGCCTCAATCAACCTGACGTTTTCTTCATGCGTCCTGACGGCGATGCGGTAATAACCCTCCGACAGGCCCGCGTAATTGCCGCAGCCGCGGATGAGGATGCCCTTGCCGCGCAGCTTCTCAACAAGTGAAGGCACACCGGAGCGGAAGAAGATATAGTTGGCCTCGCCGCCCAGGGGTTTGATACCCAGCCGGTCCAGCCCGGACATCATAAACGCCCGTTCGGCCTTGATAAGAGCGCGGGCTTCGGACACATATGCGTCCTCTTTGAGCGCGGCAAGTCCGGCGGCCTGCGCGAGAGATGAGACCGCCCAGGGCTGTCCGGCGTTTCTCATGTCCTCCAGGAGACGTGCGTTCTTCGTCATGCAGTAGCCGAGACGGACGCCCGCCATGCCGTAAAGCTTTGTGAAGGCATCCAGTATGAGCAGGTTATCGTAATCAGGCAGTTTGTTTTTGAGCGAATGGTTGTCCGGTTCATCAAGAAAGCCGTTAAAGCACTCGTCGACAACGAGGAGTATCCCGCTTTTTTCGCAGGCGTCTAGAATATTTAAAAGCAGTTCCGGGGCGGCGGTCAGGCCCGTCGGGTTGTTGGGGTTGCAGATAAAAAGCATATCGATATCCGGCGTGATACGCTCCAGGAGGCTCTCCGTCAAAGCGAAGCCTTCCTCTATAAAAAGCGTGTGGCGTATAACGGCGCAGCCGGCTGTTTCAAGCGCCAGCGCGTATTCGGCGAAGGTCGGCGCAGTGACGAGAGCTTTTTCCGGTTTGCGCGCCAGGGAAAGGCGGAAGATCAGGTCTGCCGCGCCGTTGCCGCAGAGTATCTGCGCCGCCGGAACGCCGACTTTATCCGACAATGCCGTGCGCAGGCGGCGGCAGAGAGGGTCGGGGTATTTATCGGCTCCGAGGGCGGCTTCATAAATTGCCGGGGGCACGCTTTTGGGGATGCCCAGGGGGTTACAGTTAGCCGAAAAATCCATCGGCTCCCTGCCGTATTCAAGTTTATACCCCTCGATGTCGCCGCCGTGGATCAAATCAGCCATACGATGAACCCCCTAACGATGATACACAGGAATATGAAAAGAAACGCCGTCGCGGACAGCAGCCGGTTTGCCCGTTTGATGTCCTCCGGCTCGATGGGCCGCTCGTCGTCGCCGATCGTCGGCTTTTGGACAAGCCGGCCGAAGTAATAGCTGTCGCCGCCGAGCCGGACATGGAGCGCGCCGGCGCAGGCAGCCTCCGTGTGAGCTGAATTGGGGCTTTTGTGATGGAGGCGGTCGCGCTTAAAGATGCGACAGGCGTTTTTCCCGTCGAACCCCGAGAAAAACGCGGCCAGCGCCATGAAAACGCCGGCGAGGCGGGCGGGGATGAAATTGACGGCGTCGTCAAATCTGGCCGCTGCCCGGCCGAAGAACATATATCTGTCGTTTTTATACCCCACCATGCTGTCCATGGTATTGATTGCCTTATATACAACGCCCGGCACGCCGCCGCCGATTGCCATGAACAACAGCGGAGCGATGATACCGTCGCTCGTGTTCTCCGCCACCGTCTCAACGGCCGCGCGGGTGACGTCCTTTTCATCGAGATTTTCCGTGTCCCGCCCGACGATCTCCGCGACGGCTTTTCGCGCGGCGGGCAGGTCGTCTTCAATGAGCGGCTGATACACAGTCAGGGCGGCGACCTGCAGGGAGCGCAGGGAGAGGCACTGCCAGACCATGAGGCTCTCCACAGCCACGCGCAGGAGGGGGTGGACCAGCTGACAGAGGAGCAAAATGCCGAGGCCGGCGCCCAAGGAAATGACGCACATGATGATGACAAGCAAAATCCCGGCTATGAATTCGCCTCTTTGCGTCTTCGGAAAAGCCCCCCGAAGGACGCGCTCAAAAAACGGGATCAGCTTCCCGTAACCCAGTATGAGATGCGGCCACCCGATGGGGTCGCCGATGATGAGATCCAGTATGAAGCCGATGGCAAGGGCGATAAGTGAGAGCATAAGGACCTCCGGTAAAATCATAACTGTGTGTTAGGGCTGCAGTATACTCCTTCCGTCATTTGCTTCGCAAATGCCACCTCCCTCAAAGAGGGAGGCTTACTTGGGTTCCCTCTTTGAGGGAGCTGTCGGCGAGCGACTTCGAAGATGTCGCTTGACGACTGAGGGAGTCATACAGACTTTTCGTACATTTCCGCGTACCCCGCAGCAGCTTTGACGAAATTCTCGGCGAATTTGGGATTGCCGTAGAAATACAGGTGGGGGAAGCCTGCTAAGAGGGCGCCGTGGGTGAAGATGCACGGCCATTCCCGGCCGCCTGGACGCTTTGCCTTAAACGACGATCCGGTATTCGTCGAGTCCCAGTAGTGGAACTCATGGGCGGGGATCGATTCGCCGGCCGCGCAGAGGAGATTGTCCTCCCGCGCCGTCAGCGTGACATAGCCGAACCGTTGCAGTGCGGAGGTCTTGTATCCGCGGGCTTTAATGACGCCTGCCATCGGGTATGAGATGCCGTTATTGTCCTCGAGTTCCTCATGCAGGTATAAATACCCGCCGCATTCGGCCAACGTGGGCATCCCGCCCGCGACGGCGCCTTGGATGCTCTCCACCATGGAGGTGTTTTCCGACAGCGCTTTCGCGTAAAGCTCAGGGTAGCCGCCGCCGAGATATAAGGCGCGGATGCCTTCCGGTAATGCCTTGTCGTGAAGCGGGCTGAAGGGGACAAGCGCCGCGCCGTATCTCTCCAGGAGGTTCAGGTTGTCCTCGTAATAAAAGCAGAAGGCCTCGTCCCGGGCAACGGCAATTCGCGGCGATATTTTGAATCTCGGTTCAACGTTGGGCAGACTGCCCGAGAAAGGCGGCGCTGACGCGGCGAGCTTCAGGAGCGCATTCAGATCGACGCTGCTTTCAGCCGCTTCGCCGAGACGCTTGATTTTATCCTGTAAGTCCCGAATCTCGACAGCGGTCACAAGGCCCAAATGTCTGCTTTCGATGGCGCATTCCTTCAGGCGGGGGAGGCAGCCGAGAACAGGGAGGCCGGTTTCGTTTTCGAGCATGTCTTTCATCATATCGAAAAGCGGCTCCGAGCAGTCGTTGAGTATCACACCGGCGATGCGGCTGTCCTTCCGGAAGCTTTTAAAGCCGTTGACCGTCGCGGCGACGGACAGAAAAGCACCGTGGGCGGAGACGACGAGGATGACGGGCGTATCCGTCGCCCGGGCAATCTCGTAGCTGCTGTCTTTCGTCCCCGTGCCGGAGCCGTCATAGTACCCCATGACACCCTCGATGACGGCAATACCTTTGTCTGCGGCATGCTCACACATAAGCCCGCGGACAGTTTCCTCCGGCGTGAAAAACAGGTCCAGGTTGCAGCAGGGAATGCCGAGCACGGCCCGGTGGAACAGCGGGTCAATGTAGTCTGGGCCGCATTTGAAGCTCACGGGGCTCTTTCCGCGTGCCTTCAGCGCCGCCAGCAGGGCCAGCGTGACGGTCGTCTTGCCCGTCCCGCTGGCTGGCGCGGCAAGCATAAAGCGTGGGCTATTGGGCATGACACACCTCCAAAAAACGCCCTTCCCGGACGGGAAAGGCGTGACAAAGCAGTGATGCTGCCTTCATCACACCGGCCGAAAGTCCCGTCAGCCGAAGATGCAATATCGCTGCGCATGTATTCTGGCTCGAGCGTCATCGCCTGTGCTTCGTCTTCCCGGGAGAAAACCAGGGGTTTTCTCCTAGTGACCGAGGAAAATCCTCATGAAACAAGGCTGGTACTCTTACAGCGGCGGCTCCGCGCGGGAATTTCACCCGGCTTCCAAGAGAATATTCATTTACAAAATTCTCTCACGCAGCGACTTCAAATTTTGCATTTATGGTACTTGGAAAAGACGGTTTTGTCAAGAGCGGACGCTCCGACTTACATACTTGTCTCACTTTTTGCGCATGATGAAGATGCAAAAGGAGGGCTTTATGAAATACGAATCGGGTCTTCTCGAGCAACTGGATATCATTATGGAGAAGTATGGGCAAGCTCATGATGAGCTTGGGGCTCTCTGGGCTGACAAAATTGTGTTTGACGGGCACTGGTGGCTTGATATGGCGCTGGCGGTGCTGCCTTGGGTGTTCTGGCTCATCGTGCGCGACAGGAAAAGAACACACAGTCTTTTTTATGCCGCGCTTTTTTCAATGCTGACGGCAACCATTCTAGATATGGCGGGTGTATCGCATGGCGGTTGGCAGTATAATACACTGCTGCTGCCGTATTTCCCGGAGTTCCTGCCCTGGGACCTGACCATCATGCCGGTCGTCACCATGCTGTTTCTTCAATACTTCCCGAAGATAAGCCCCTGGCTCAAGGGTGCCGCCTTCACCCTCATTGCCTCCTACGTTGTTGAGCCCCTCTTCATCTGGCTCGGCATGTACGAGCCCAGCGGCTGGGAGCACCACTACTCCCTGCCGATTTATTTCGCGATCTTTATGATTGCGTACCTGCTGTACAAAAGAAGCTGCCGGGAGGCTGATAAGCGGGTTTAGAATGGTAACCGAACGGCAAGAGCAGAGCTCTTGCCCTACATGATGGTTCCATGCTTTCCGTAGGGCAAGGGCTCTGCTCTTGCCATTTATCAGTTTATTTTACTTAATAGCTGGTTTCGTCCTTGAGGTTGCCGCCGCATTTTTCGCGGAGGTCGTCCCAGGTGCTGAAGATGTTGCGGGCGTGGAGGTCTTTTAATTGCTCGTCGGTGTAGCCGAGACCCTTGATGATCTTTTCGCTGTGTTCGCCCAGGAAGGGGCCCCGGGCGTACTTTTTCTTCTCGGAAGCCTTGAGCTTGACCGGGATGTTGACCATGGCGCGCTCACCGGTCAGGTACTTCATGTTTTCGAAAGCGCCGATGGCCCATGCCTGCTTGTCCTCCAGCACTTCCTCCCAGACCTGGGCGACGGAGTGCGGGATATCGGCTTTTGTGAGAATCTCTACCCACTCGGCGGCTGTCTTCTGGGCGAATGCCTCGTCGATGAGAGCAATAAATTCGCCGTGCAGCTTGTTCTCCGTGATGCTCTTCATCGTGTAGCGGGGATTACCCACGAGCTCGGGGTGGCCGATCAGCGGCATAAAGGTGGGATAAAAAACGTCAAACGGCGGCATGGAGAGCTGAATCCAGCGGCCATCCTTTGTCTGATAGGCGTTGTTGAACGGGTTTTCAGCCACCTTGCGGCTGGTGGGGTACTTGGTGCCGAGCTCCTTGTACTGGGCGGCCTGGATGGCGATGGCCTGCACATAAATGGCTGTGTGGAGGAGGTTGATTTCAACCTTGTCGCCCATGCCTGTTTTCTGGGCGTTGAAGAGGGCAACCATGATGCCGGCAGCCAAAAACCAGCCTGTGGTATGATCCCCGATGCCGGGGATCAGATTGATGGGCTCGCCGCCCTTCTGATACGAGGTGCCCAGGAGACCGCTGCGCGCCCAGTAGGACGTAAAGTCGTAGCCGGGCAGGTTCATGTCGGGGCCTTCCTCGCCGTAGCCGGTGAAGGAGGCATAGACGAGCTTCGGGAACTTGTCCTTGACGCTGTCGTAGTCGAGGCCCAGCTTGGCAATCGCCTGGGGACGCCAATTGGTGATGAAAATGTCGGTGGTCTCCAGCAGCTTGAAGAGGATCTCGCGGCCTTCCGGCGACTTCAGGTCGAGGACAAGGCCCAGCTTGTGGGCGTTTTCAAGATCCCAGGTCGTATTCTCGTAAGGCGAGCCGAGACGTCCTTCGGAGACGCCGTTGAAACGGACGAGGTCGCCGCTCTTCGGCTCGATTTTAATGACCTCCGCGCCGAATTCGGCAAAGAAACGGGCGCAGGCGGGAGCGCCGATAAAGGTGCTCATATCGATAACCTTGATGCCCTCCAGCGGTTTTTGCATACTCATGTTAATATCTCCTTCTGTGGTATTCATATTTCCGTTAAAACTAGGATGATTTTATTGTATAACATTGTTGTTGTCAATCGTTGAAATGGCTAGAAATTAAGAGCGTAAATAAGGGAGCCTGGGAAGGACGAAGGGCGCGCTTTTACCTTACATAATTAACCGTTCTGACCTTCGGGGCTGCTGATTTGAACGCGTCGCCCTCCTGATACCCGAGGATGACGGCGCAGCTCGCCTGATTGCCGTCGGGGATGCCGCATTCCTTCATAAGCTCCGGGCCGTTTTCGCCTGAAAACGCGCCGCGTATTGACATCAGGTAGCAGGAGCCGATACCCAGGGCTGTCGCGGCGACGAGCATGTTTTCCGCCGAGCAGGAGGTGTTGGCAATACCGTTGGGGTCGCCGGCGGAGAGTATAATCAGCGTCGGCGCGCCGTAGATGGGCTCATACCCGGGGAGTGACGCCCGCTCCTTCATAAACCCCGTGCCGGCCAGCATGACGGCTTTCGTGGCGTCGTTGATTTTCTGAAGAAGCGCCGGCTTCTGGATGACGGAGAGATGGTATGCCCCGCCGCCCGGCCCGCTTTTGCCGGCCTCCAGGATTGATTCGAGATCCTTGTCCGAAATTTGTTGTCTCTTGTAAGACCGTACGCTTTTGCGTTTCAAGATGGCTTCCAATGCGTCCATAGTATGACCTCCTGTTTTGGTTTATATTTCATGTAATTACGTAGGGCGAGAGCTCTGCCCGTGCCGTCTTGCTTATTCCTTGTTCTGCTGATTATCAACAGCCTTCTTGTTGAATTTCTTGTCATACTCCATCAGGCGGAAGGAGAGCTCGATGTGGAGCAGCATCTCGTTATCGCCGAGGCTGAAGTTGAGAATCTCTTCGATGCGCTTTAAATGATAGATCATGGAGTTGCGGTGCAGATGCAGGGCTTTGGCGGTGTTCGTAATGTTGCGGGAGTGCTTGAGATACATGTAAAGGCTGTCGGTGAACGACGTCTTGTGCTCCGCGTCGTATTCCATCAGGTACTGGAGCTTCGGGTGGTAGAATTGCCGGAGATCCGAACTCTCGGCGCAGACCTTGGCGATGTGGTAGATGGCATAGTCGTCATAGGCGTAGATCGTGGCGCTGCTGTCGATATGTACGCCGAGATCCAGCGCCTCAAGGGATTGATCATAGTGGCTCCTGAGCTCCTCAAGCTTTGTGAAGGGGCGTGAGAGCCCGGCGTGCAGCTTGTAGTCCTTCAGGAATTCCCGCAGGCGGACGACGTCCGATTCAAATATCTCGTGCTCCGAATTATAGCTTGAGACCATCGTGATCTTGTCGTTGTAGATGAGCGCTTTGCTCCCACTGATCATTTTTTCGAGATAATCGCGCATGTACGGGATGGAGAAATAAGCTATGTCGAATTCCTTGATATCAACCGTGATGAAGTAGATGTATTTTTTCAGCCCCAGGTTGAGGGATTTGACCTTTTCTTCAATGATGCTGGTATTCTTGATCCGGCCTTCAATCAGATCGACGATAAATTCCTCATAAAGAAGTCCGCGTGTGTAATGGAGGAATTTGTTCTTCTGCATCTCGGCGGAGATGGCGTTACTGAGCATGGACAGCAAGAGATAATCGCGTTCTATAAAAGGCCTGTTGTACTCGATGACGGCGACGGTCGCCACGGGGCGCGCACCGACGGCAACGCGGCAGAATAGCCTTGGATATTTCATGTTCGCTTCCCTGCACCAGAAGGGCGTTTCACTCTGCTCAATTCTGTCGGTCAGCTTCTCCTTGATATTGGCTGAGACAACCTCAAGGGACAGGGCGCCGTTCGTTAAAAACTCGTTCCAGGCCACATCGTCCGACTCCTTGACCTCAGAGGCGATGGCAAGAGCTTTCCAGCTCTTGTCCGAAACAATAATGGGATTCCCGAGCACCTTATATGCGACGGCGACAATGCTCTCCAGCCCTTTTGCCTTTGCCAGAGACGACAGCAGCTGACCTGCTGCGGACAACGCTCTGCTGTTTTCCAGAAGAAAACAGCAGAGCCGGCTGTAAACGTCGGCAAGCCGCGTCTCCTTCGGTAAAACGGTAAGGTTGATAAATTGCTGCTTGCGGCATTCGTCGGAGAGCGGCGCGTCTTCTATGCAGATGATATTCATCGGACATAACGCCGTAAGCTCCGACACATGGCCGATATATAAGGTGTCCTGCGCGCCGGTATCAATATCCGGCCCAAGCGGCAATATCAAGTTGATGAGGCTTTCCGCATTGTTTGACGATACATGAGCAGGGCGGAACGATTCGATCTGCTCTCTGATTGCCTTCACACTGACCGGCATGATTCTTCCTCCTATGAGTTTAAAGAAACCGACGTGCCATTACCTGATCCGACTCGTAAAATCCTACGAAATAATTTTCCCGTTTTTATTGATTCAAATGATGACTTATTGCTTAGTGTGTACTAAAATGGTATTTAGTCACGACTATAATCGTGAAAAACGACCTGAATCAGGCGAAAACGTTGTCGCTGCTGCAATATATTCTATCCATTGAACGCGGAAAAGTAAATACTCCGCTTATCAAATTGTTCCGCTTATTGTTATTTCTCACAAATAAGGTGGTTTTTTTATGTTCAGTACCTGGAACAGCCCCAATCCGGTTTTGAATGGGAGCGGGTCTTCGAGTCCCGTCACCGAAGCGGATGCCGCGGATATTCTAAGCAAATCCCACGGTACGCAGCTCAGGATGCTGTGAGGTAATCGAAAGCAAGATTTCGCACGAAAAGGGGTTAAAACATGCAGAGTATATTCTCAAGCCCAAACCCGCTGCTGTTCGGCACCGGGGCATCGAAAAGCACTGGCGAAAAGCTCCGGGAGCTGGGCTGTAAAAAAGTCCTTGTCGTCTACGACGCGGGGATCAAGGCCACCGGGCTGGCCGACAGAATAATAAATTCCATCAATGACGCGGGAATTGCCACCGTTACATACGACGGCGTACAGGCCGATCCGCCGGACTGGTCGGTGAACGAGGCCGGGGAACTCGGTATTCGGGAGCAGGTCGACGGCGTCGTGGGTGTCGGCGGCGGCAGCTCGCTGGACACGGCCAAGGGCGCGAAGATGCTCCAGACAAATCCGCCTCCCATCAACAAATACTTCGGGCGCGAGGGCGTCGTCACCGTGCCGTCGGTCCCCCTCATAGTCATCCCCACGACGGCAGGCACCGGCAGCGAGTGCACGCCGGGCGGCGTTATCACGGATACGGTCAATAATATAAAGACGAATATCGCCGGCGTCGGCTGCGCCGTCACTCTCGGCATTGTCGACCCGGAGCTGACCCTGGGCCTGCCGCCCTCCGTGACGGCGTCGACAGGTATGGACGCGCTGTGCCACGCGGTGGAATCCTACACGTCGATGCGCGCCAACAGCTTCTGCCAGCTCACAGGGAAAGAGGCGTTCACCCTCGTCGGCAAATACCTTGTCCGGGCGTTTGAAAACGGCGCCGATCTGGAAGCCCGGGAGGGCATGATGCTGGCAGCCACGCTGGGCGGCATTTCGATGTCGGGGCCCCTGTGCCACCTGGCCCATGACATCGGCAAGGTGTTGGGCGGCAAGTTCCACATCCCTCACGGCAACGGCTGCGCTTCCTGCCTGCCGCAGGTGATGCAGATTGACGCCGCTGCAGTACCGGAGAAAGTCAAAGAGATCACAATCGCGCTCGGCGGGACCGTCAGAGAGAACGCGACGCCAGAAGAGATCGGCACGGCGGCGTACGAGACGATCCTGTCGCTGATGAAAAAACTGAAGCTGCCGGGTCTTCGTGACTTCGGTGCGAAGCACGGCTTTACAAAAGACGATCTTCTTGATGTCGTACCGGAAAACGTCGTGATGATGCAGGAAGGTCTCGTCAAGCTCTTCGGTCAGGGCACCTCCCCGGTCCCCGCGACGAAGGAGCTCATCGCAACGATCGTGTCCCGAGCCTGGGACGAGAATTAATCGGGCAGCACAATAACACTGTGAACAAATTTGATAAGTTCAGATGAAGATATACAACATTGCGTTTGAAAGGCAGGTTATTCTAATGGCTATAAAGGTTGACCCCAAGGAAATACAGAGCGTTCAGGTATTAACGCCGCGGCTCCAGAAGCTGAAGGCGGAGTGGGAGGCGGCGGAGCCCCAGGTCTATGTGGACGATACGCTGCTGTTTACAGAGTCCTGGAAGGAGACGGAGGGCCTCCCCATCGATATCCGCTGGGCGAAGGCGCTGGAGAAACGGCTCCTGGAATGCCCGATTCTCATCAGGGACGGCGAAATCGTCGTCGGCTCACTGACAAAGTTCATCCGCGGCAACGGCACGCTCTGCGCGATGAAGCCCCGTGAAATCCACGAAATGTGCCTGACGGGCAAATTTGCCCGCAAGACGAGCGACACGGAATCCACAAAAATCACGCCCGAGGATCTTGCCGCATTGAAGGCGGACGCCGAGTACTGGATGGAGAACATCCCGAAGGTCTCCACCGTCAACGCCTCCCTGGAATTCGAAATGGGCGAGGAAATTTTTGATCTCATGTTCGACAGGGGCGGCGTGTTTGAAGGCCGCGGCGTCCGCTTTAAGATGGACAGAGGCCTCTTCCAGAACTATTCGGCTTACGGCGGCGGCGTGGCTCAGGTCAGCGCCAAGTGCGTGGACCACGGCCTTAACTACGTTATTGACCTGTGCAGGAAAGAGCGCGAGCGCATGATGGCCGAGGGCGATAACCTGAATTCCCACGGCTCGGCCCAGTTCCTCAGAAAGTATTGGCTGCTCCAGGCCTGCATCATCTCCTGCGAAGCCTTTATCAAGTTTGCCAAGCGGCACGCCGATCTGGCCCGGGAGATGGCGGCGAAGGAAACGCGCCCCGGAGAAAAAGCAAACCTGCTCAGGATTGCCGAAGCCTGCGAGCGCTGCCCGGCGGAGCCGCCCCGTGATTTCTTTGAGGCTGTCCAGTGTGTCAGAATGTATCACCTGGTCTGCTGGAAGGAGAGCTCCGACCGCCCCGAGGTACCCGTCGGACGTCTTGACCAGATTCTTTACCCCTATTATGAGGCCGACAAGAAGGCCGGCAAAATCACACCCCAGGATGCCGCCGAGCTCCTCGGCGCCCTCTGGTTGAAGATCCGCGAGTGCGAAAACCTTGTCACCATCCCCCGCGAGCAGCGCGCCGCCCCCGGTTCCCTGCTACCGAACATCACCCTCTGCGGCACCGACAAGGACGGCAACGATTTGACGAATGAGGTCTCCTGGCTCGTGCTGGAGGCCATGGCACAGGTCAAGCTCTCCGAGCCCGCCATCTATGTCCGCTACAATCCCGGCATGGACGAACAGTTTATTCTCCACGCCCTCCGCTGCAACAGGGACTTCGGCGGCGGAAACCCGGCGTTTTTAAACGACAAGCTCGGCACCCAGCGTTACCTCGACAGAGGCGTGCCCATCGAGGACGCCTGCAACTGGAACGCTTCCGGCTGTCTCGGCTACCATCTGGACTGCATGGAGCACCTGGGCGGCGGCCATAACATCAATCAGCCGAAGCTGTTTGAGCTGGCGCTGAACGACGGCTTTGACCCCAGAACTCAGAAGCAGCTGGGCCCACACACGGGCGACGCCAGCAAATTCACAAGCCTCGAGCAGGTGATGGACGCTTATTACAAGCAGCTGGAGTACATCGTCCCCTTGATGCACAAGGTCAAGATGATCTCCCTGTCGACGGAGATTACCGACGGCCCCATGAGCGGGTTGCGCTGCGCCATGCAGTATGAGGACTGCATCCGCGAGGGCCTCACGCCCAAGGAAGGCGGCGCCCGTTATCCCGAAGGCCGCACCTCCTGGCTCGGCAGCCGCGGCGTCGTCGATATCGCCGACAGCCTGTCCGCCATGAAGAAGCTCGTGTTCGAAGAAAAGAAAGTCACCTTGGCCGAGTTGCTGGACGCCATGAAAAACAACTGGGAGGGCAGAGAAGAGCTCCGTCAGGCGTGCCTGAAAGCCCCGAAATACGGCAACGACGACGAGTATGTCGACGAGATTTACGATCAGCTCTCCACGAAGGTCCCCGAGATCATGCAGCGCTGGATCGACCCGATCACGGGCAAAAAGCCGATGCTCTTCATCGGCGCCGCCGCCGGCCACGTCGGCATCGGCAAGATGATCGGCGCGCTCCCCAACGGACGGCTCGCCGGATCCCCCATCTGCGACGCGGCCTGCTCCGTCATGCCCGGCATGGACACAAACGGCCCGACGGCGGCCATCAACTCCGCCACAAACGGCCCGTACGCCAAGGAGTTCGTCGGCTATGCCATGAACATGAAGTTCTCGAAAGCCATCCTCAGCTCCGACGAAAAGCTGCAGAAGCTGGCATGGCTCATCAAGGCCTTCATGAAGCGCGGCGGCTGGCACATCCAGTTCAACGTCCACAGCCGCGAAGAGCTTCTTGCCGCGCAGGCCTGCCCCTCCGAGCACAAGAACCTCCTTGTCCGCGTCGGCGGCTACAGCGCCTACTTCATCGACCTGCCGAAAGGCCTCCAGGACGAAATTGTCAACAGGACGATGCACGAAATGGTGTAATTGGCCCGCGGCTCCTGAGGAGCAGCTTCCGCCCGCCCAATAGAGGAATAGGGGGCTACGCCCCCTATGACCCCTTAAACGGGTCCCCGATGCGGACGGCCAATGGCCGTCCCTACGGCGTTTATATGGCAGTTAATCGTTGGGACGACCATTGATCGTCCTCCATATGCACCATTCAATTTCAAGGAGTTACTATGGAAAACAATACAGGGATCGTCTTCAATATACAGCGGTACAGCATTGACGACGGGCCCGGGGTGAGAACGACGGTGTTTATGAAGGGGTGCCCGCTCGCTTGCCTGTGGTGCTCGAATCCCGAGTCCCAGAGCGGGCTGCCGGAGGTAACGTATCGCTATACCTCCTGCAAGCGGTGCGGGACATGCGTCAAGGTCTGCCCTGAGCAAGCCGTCACGCTCTCGGATGACGGCGTGCACATCGACCGGGTGAAGTGCACCGTCTGCGGGGAGTGCGTCAAAAACTGCCTGCCGGAGGCGCTGCAAATCTCCGGCAAAGGAATGACTTTGGACGAGGTCTGGAAGGTCGTCAAAAAGGACGCCGACTATTACGAGGCGTCCGGCGGCGGCGTGACCGCCTCCGGCGGCGAAATCCTTGCCCAGGCCGATTTTGTGGCCGCGCTCTTCAAAAGATGCAGGGAAGCGGGCTATCACACCTGCGCGGACACCTCGGGCTTCGGCGATCCGGCGGCGCTCCTGAAAATACTGGAATACGCGGACCTTGTCTACTTTGATCTGAAGCACATGGACCTGGAGGCGCACAAGCAATATATGGGGCAGTCCAACGAGCTGATCCTGAATAATCTTGAGCTCGTGGTAAAAACGGGTGTGCCCCTTGTGATTCGGGCGCCGCTCATTCCCGGTTACAACAACAGTGATGAAAATCTGCGCGCGATGGCGGCAAAGGTGGCGGAGATCGCAAAGGATTCCGTCGTCAATCTCCTGCCGTACCACCGCTACGGCGCGAACAAATACAGAATGATTGACATGACATATCAGCTGGAAGATGTCCCCGAGCTGACCTCAGACGAGCTTTTACACGCGAAGGAAATCATCGAGTCCTACGGGCTCAAATGCGAGATATCGAAGTAAGAATAACAATCGCCACTGACCGGGCTGGCTTATGTGCAGCCGACTTAACACATTTAAGGAGGGGACACGGCATGAAGGATATGCTGAAAAATCAAATTGCCATAGTGGCCGGAGGAACAAGCGGAATGGGCGAAGCCACGGCCAAGCTGTACGCTCAGGAGGGTGCCGTTGTCATCATCGGCGGTACGAGTCAGAAAAAGGCCGAACGTGTTTTAAATGAGATTAAAGCTGCCGGCGGCGAAGCCCGCTACTACGGTCCCCTGAACATTGCCAGCAAGAGCAGCTGCGGGGCGATTGTCGACGCAACCATCAAGGAATTCGGAAGAATCGACATTTTAGCGAATTTTGCCGGCAGGAGCTTTGACGGCGCGTCAGACATGACCCCGGAGGAGATCTACACGACGACTATGGATGTCAATATGACGGGCAATTATTATTTAGTGTTTTCTGTTGTCCCTCATATGAAGGCTGCTAGGAGCGGAAAAATCATTTTATGCTCGAGTAACGGCGCTTTTAATCCCACAGTTCCTGCTTATGATTACCACATGGCCAAAGCGGCCGTCGAATCTCTGACGGTCAACCTTGCCATGGAACTGGCTCCACTGGGCATCCGCGTCAACTGCATCAAGCCGGGTCCGATCATCACGCCATTCTGGGACGAGCTATTCCCGCCGGAAGAAAAGGATGCCAGGGAGGCGACTTTCAAGGGAATCGCCATGAAAGAGGTTCCCTTACAGCGTATGGGAACTGCGGACGACATTGCGGGACCCGCGCTCTTCTTTGCTTCTGATTTGTCTGCGTATATTACAGGCCTGTTGCTCTATGTGACTGGCGGAATGGGATATATATATTCCCACGGTCAATCCGCTTTGCTCGGATCATCGCTTCCGGGCGCAAGATGACTTAAGAGAGGATTGTACCCCGCCGGCCTGTAATATGTGTTTGAATATTTGCAAAATACAAGATAAACCGAGGAGGAAGCATCGTGATCAAGGTGAAGCAGCAGAAAATAGATGACGTAACGTTTGCGAAAATGCGCCAGGAGCAGCTGTCCCAGTGGCCCTCCGGCAAAGAGGTCGATATCGACGAAGCCGTGGAATATCATAAAAAAATGCCGGACAGCAAGAACTTTACAAAAGCTCTTGCAAAATATAAGGCGGAGGGTAAAATTGGCCTGTTCCCGCGTTCCGGTGTGCCGGTCGTTGAAGAGGAAATCAAGCTCCTTCAGGGTCTCAACGCCGTCGGTGTCCGGCTGTTCCCGTTCACGACCGACTCCTATACGAGAAACCTGCAGCTGGACAAGGCGCAGCGCGGGCTCGAGGAGAGCATCCGCACCGGCAAGAACAGATTAAACGGCTATCCGATCATCAACCACGGCGTCAAAACGACCCGACGTGTTGTCGAGTCCTGCGAGGGCGCCTTTGACCCCCGCTCATCGCGGGTGGCCAACAGCTTTGTTGGCGAGATCGCCTTCGCCTCCGGCATGACGGCGATGCCCAACAGCTTCTTCGGCTGGATCGGCGGCTACGATAAAAAAGCGACGCCCGAGGAGTGCATCCAGACGGCGCAGTATCTCGGGAGGCTCATCGGCATGTACGCCGACCGGGGCGTCATCATCTCCACCGACACCCACGGCTGGCTGCCCAACGGCACCATTCCGATGTATGTAAACATCGCCACACAGATCATCGAAGCTCTCATCTCCGCAGGGCAGGGCACAAAGAGCATCGTCCCGCTGATGAATTTCCAGGGCAACAT
>JAAYBH010000525.1 GCA_012718935.1 Clostridiales bacterium | reverse complement strand
TTTCATTGAAATCGTAGTTGACCTGTGCGACCGCCGCAGATACAGGTACTGTGTCTGGCTCCTTGTTGTCGCCGGCGAAAAAAATGCCAAATGGTGAAGCGGCAATCATTCCAATCAAACAGATCAGAACTATTGCCACTACAGCGACCCATCCTCCGGCAGCAATAGCCACCACAAGATTCTTGGCAACAGCAATTGTGGTTTTAACCGCCGCCGATATTGCTTTTACAACTGTTTTGGCTGTAACAACAGCCGCTTTCGCTGCCACGCGGGCAGACTGCGCCGCAAGTTTCGCGGCTCTCTCTGCGGTAACTGAGGCTTTCTGTGCAGCTCTCGCAGTATTCTGAGCCGTTTTGATGGCCACTTTTGATGTTTGCTCTGCGGATTTAATTGTTCGTCGGGCGGATTTTGCCGAGATTTTTCCAGTGGTTTTTGCTGTTTGCTTTATAGTGTGACTGGACTGTTTCACCGCTTTTGATGGTTCTTTCGGATGCCTGGTATTTCCCAGCTTGTCAGAGGGCCCGGCAGCCGATTTATGAGACTGCCTGCTTGCGGATATTTTGGCTTGCTTTCTTGCCAGCTCACGGCCTTGATCAGTAATTCTCTCGGGATTAGGGTGTTGAGCATCTGCAGAAGGCCGAGCTGAAGACGCTTGCTGATTTTGCTGACGATACTGTCCTTCGCCCTGATGAGATGATTTTTCCTCATCTTTTTTGATTATACGACGGCGCTGTATGGCTTTCCGGCCACACTGCACCGCCTTTTTCGTATCATTGGAAATGATGTGGGTCACTTCTCTGAAGATGTCCTCAGACACATATTGAACTTTATCGTTTGCATACTCACTTGGCGAAACCTGCCCATCATCCACAAGGTTTGAGGTAGCATCTTTTGAACGGATAACTGCGTCTCTCATGCGTTCGGAGGCAATAGCTGCTTTATCCAGAGCTTTTATGTTTTTTACTGTTTCACGGGTCTTGATTCTGTTCATAGCACCTCACCTACATTACAATAGCCGGGGCAGGCTTTAAGCCTGCCCCATCGAAAAGGAGCCCTCTCCGGGCTTGGTTGTCATCAACTGATACAGTTTAGTATCCTTCGGGAAACGGTTGACAAAAGGAACGAGGGCACGACCGTACTTAATGAGTCCGCAGCCTGGGTCCGCGTTGGTGATATAACTCATCTGCTCCGGTGAGATACTCAGCAGCTTGGCCAGCTTCTCGCGGTCAGACGCCGCCTGATTGAGCATGACTAAAAATTCAGAGTTTGACAGAAGTGTGCTGGCCTGAACGGAATCCAGAAGATACTCCACATTCTGAGTAATTGCCGTTGGCTGCGCATTCCGTTTGCGGTACTGACGCCAGGCAGAGTTGAAAAAAGCCGCACTGTACTCATTTTCGAAAACAATATGGAATTCATCAATGAATACGTGCGTCCGCTTGCCGCGCTTCCAGTTAAGGGTGACGCGGTTGAGCATGGTATCTGTGATGACTAGCAGACCGGCAGGCTTGAGCTGAGAGCCAAGGCCGTGAATATCGAAAACGACCACGCGCTTGTCGAGGTCAACATTGCTGTCATGCCCGAAGATGTCCAGAGAACCGATCGTGAACAGCTCCATTGAAAGAGCAATCTGCCGAGCTTCCGGCTCCTGCTGCTGCAACAGCTTCTCGCGGAGTGTGGAGAGAGTGGGGATGGTGTCCGTGTTCCGCGCATCCTGATAGACTGCGGTAATGCAGCGGTCTATGATGGACTTCTGCTGCGGCCCAACGCCCTTGTTGTCAATCTGCTCAATCAGCGACATGATGAACTGCGACTTAACGACAATCGGGTTGTTCTCACCGTAGCCGTCCACCATGTACATTGCGTTGAGCCTGTCCCTGCCGCCAGCCGATACGCTTATAACCGAGCCGTCCTTGCCGGCAAGCGCCTGAACCAGCGGCACATATTCCGCCTCGGGATCGCAGATGAGGATGTCATCCTCGGAATTTAGTATCTTCGTGGCGATGATCCACTTGGTCAGCATGGACTTACCGGAGCCGGGTACGCCGCTCACTATGCCTGACTGGTTCATCAGGTTATCGCGGTTGCAGAGGATCGGATTATGCGAGATCGCATTTTCTCCGAAATAGGTTCCGCCCGCATCTTGAATCTCCTGCACCTTGAAGGGCATGAACACTGCAAGACTCTCGGTGGTCAGGGTGCGGAAGGCGTTGATTCTTCTTGTTCCGATGGGCAGCACCGTGTTCAGACCGTCAAGCTGCTGGTATTTAAGCGTTGCGAGCTGGCACATATGCTTGCGTCCAACGGCGAGAATCGCCTCGGTGTCACTGTCAAGCTCCTCTTTGCTGTCAGATACGATCACCATCGTGATAGTAGCGAACATCATGCGTTGGTCGCGGGTAGTGAGGTCGTCCAGGAACTCTTTTGTCTCCTTGCGCTGTAGCTCCATGTCAAAGGGCACGACAGCA
>JAAYBH010000524.1 GCA_012718935.1 Clostridiales bacterium | reverse complement strand
CGGAATTTTAGCATAATTATAGGATTCTCTTGTAATAATGAAGAAACCGCGGGCGATTATCCCCCCCATAGGCTTGTAAGCGTCCGGGGGACATTTTATTATGATATCAGAATATTCCTTTGAAGGAGGTTCATGATCATGCATATGGCAGACGCTCTTTTGTCACCGGCTGTCGGCGGCATTATGACCGCGGCAAGCGCGGCGGCGGTGGTGTATTCGGCCGTCAAGATCAAGAAGGACGAGTTGGGAGAGAAAAAACTGCCTGTCATGGCGGTGGCCGGCGCGTTCGTCTTCGCGGCGCAGATGATCAACTTCACGATACCCGGTACAGGCTCCAGCGGCCATATCGGCGGCGGCATCCTGCTGGCCTCCATGCTGGGCGGCTTCCCCGCGCTCTTGACGATCGCGGCCGTCTTAATTATTCAATGCCTTTTCTTCGCCGACGGCGGGCTTCTGGCGCTCGGATGCAATATCTTCAATATGGGCGTTATCCCGTGTCTTCTGGTGTATCCCCTGATCTATAAGCCCATCATGAAAAAAGGCTACAGTTACAAGCGCATTATGGTCGCGTCAATTATATCGGTTGTCGTCGGCTTGCAGCTCGGGGCGTTCGCCGTTGTCCTGCAGACGCTGGCGTCCGGTATCACAGAGCTGCCCTTTGGCACGTTTGCGGCGATGATGCAGCCGATTCACCTGGCCATCGGCATCGTGGAGGGCATTATCACAGCAGCGGTATTGAGCTTCGTTTTCAGGATGCGCCCGGAGATAATAGAGAGCTCCGTTTCAAGAGCTCCGGTAACAAAAAGCGCATCTGTCAAAAGCGTTGTCATCGCCCTCATCGTCGCGACGGTTGTGGTGGGCGGCGCGCTGTCCTGGTTCGCGTCAGCAAACCCCGACGGGCTTGAATGGGCGATGATCAAGACAGCCGGTACGGCGGAGCTTGAAGCCCAGGGCGGGGTTCATGAGGGCGCGGCCAATGTCCAGGGCGCAACGGCGTTTATGCCGGATTACGATTACGCGTCTGCCGATGAGGGCGGCTCATCGACAGGAACAGGAGTTGCCGGTATCGTCGGCGGGGCCATGACGTTTGCGCTGGCGGGTGTTGCCGGTGTCCTGATTTCCAAAGCCAAAAAGAAAGCTGCCAAGGTGTAAGGAACCCTGCGAATGACTGTAACCGCCGGTCTTGACTGACCGGCGGTTTGCATGTAGACTGGATGCGTTTTAGTTTGCCAGGGTAAAGACAAGGAGTGTTTATAACGGCTGATATTAAAAGCAAAATTCAGGAGATTTATAAGCTGGAGCAGCTTTCCGGCGGCGGCAGCGCGGTACATCGGCGCCATTCCTCGGTAAAGCTTGTTTCCGCAGTGATCTTCATTATCCTTGTCGTATCGTTTGACAGGGCTGAATTCGGGCGGCTCGTCCCGTTTGTGTTTTATCCCGTCGTTCTCATGGCGCTGTCCGGGACGCCCTGGCCGATAGTCCTCAAGCGGGTGGCGCTGGCGCTCCCTTTTGGCCTGCTGGCGGGTATTTCCAACATTGTTTTCGATAGGGCAACGGCGCTGACGGTGGCTGGCATTGCCGTAAGTACCGGTGTCGTCTCGTTTTTTACCATCCTGTTCAAAACCTTCCTATGTGTGACGGCGGTATTGCTCCTGGTGGCGGTGACCCCCTTCAGCCAGCTGACTGGACAGCTCCGG
>JAAYBH010000523.1 GCA_012718935.1 Clostridiales bacterium | reverse complement strand
CTCTGTGGTCAATGCTGCCTAAAAGTCGGAGCGTCCCGTTCTCAGCCATGACGTTGCACCCCTGCTCCGTGACAAACGCGCCGCTAATGGTCACAGTCGCTCCGTTTTCGATGCGCAGCCACCCGTGTTCCTGTATTCTTAGGGAGCTGAATGTGACATCCTGTGCGATTCTGACTCGAAAATCCTTGCTTATTAGCCCCTCGCCGTTTATGCTTTTAAGCCCCGATTCATATGTAAACGTACCCTTATTTACAAAGCTGTTCCTGACGACAAGCCCGCCGCCTCGTATCACCTTCATGCTGGAGCCTAAGCTGACGGTGAGATCATCGACAATCAAAACAATGTCTTCGAGAATAGCGTTGCCGGTGAAAACGCCATTCTTAATCACACCGTATTTTTGTGCCGGTTGCCCCATGTTTCTGAAAACCACGCTTTTTACAGTCCCGCCGTTCAGAACAACGATGCCGTCCTCGTGGAAAACACCGTAAAAATTGCCGGTTACAGTGCCGCCGTTTATGTAAGCGATGCCGCCGGTCATACGAATTCCGGAGCCAATAACGCCCTTGAGCGTCCCGCCGTTAACGGTTAAAACGCCAAACTGGTTGCCCTGTTCAATAGCGTAAACGCCGCCCACAATCGTGCCAGGGCCGTTGATGGTCAGCCCATTGGCATGATGGGTCGCCAAAGGCGCGCCGTTGGGGTCGCCGTTTCGGCCTGTGTAGTTATATTCGAGCTTGCAGTTGTTCAGGTCAACTGTATAATAGCCTTCTCCAAGGATAACGCCAAGGTCACTGTCTGCGGCGTTATTCGTGGTAAAAGTGATATTCTTCGTCAGCCTGACATGAGCGCCTGCGTTGTTTTCCAGCGCGGCCTTTAACTCGGCAGCCGTTGAAACCTCCGTGACTGTATTCGCGGCGTGTACCGGCTTAATCACCCATGCCATACCGAATAGAAGCACGGCGAAGAGCATAAGTGCGATGAGTTTTTTCATTTTTGTACCTCACTGTACGTTGATGTTCCTATGGCTTGCTTGTTTGCCTGATAACCCTGGCAACGTGTCGTTGTCGCGCTGATCTCCTCCAGCAGAACTTCAGCCAGTCGTTTCCCGGCGTCGCTCTGATGTTCAGGGAATATCTGCACGACCGTATCGCCGCGATACGGAGAAACACCGCTGCACGCGATCCGGACGCGCTCAATCGGTTCTTCGGGTGATATGGCGATGAGCGTTCCTCTTTCGCTGTTGGCTTTTTCAATTTGAAATCCCAGAGAATCCAGCGTGTCATACATTACGTTGAGCATGATGCGCCTGTCGTATGGAAACACGCGGGAAATATCGTCCATGTTGAACACCTCCAGTATTTTTTATCGTCATATAAGGCGTACGGATCAGTCCAGTTAAGGTACAAGTCGGGTATAGTTTTGGTACAGGTTTTAATATTTTGTATGATCCTGTTGTAATGACAGGACTGTACCCGCTATAATGAAAAAAGCACAACAAAATCGGCGTTAAGGAGTTGTTGTATTGCGGAAACAGGCGTTTCTTTACGGTGGAATCATCGCTCTGTCCTTCATGTGGACGGGTTCTGCGTTTATTTCAGTGGCATACCGCATGATGGATTTCTTTACCTATATCGAGACAATCTTGCTCACCTGTGGGGTCAGCGCTCTCAGCCGTCACTATCGGCCACAGGTGCATCATCGGGTCATTATAATCCCACTCAAATCCTAAAGCCTCATGCGCCAGTCGGCCCGTGATTGTTATTAGAGCTGCATATTTTGCCAGTCGTCCGGAGACTTCGGAACCGCCGTCATTGCTGGCGCTGTAAGCAAACTGCCCTTGTATTTCTCGCCATTCCCGTTGCCAGTCAGGCCAATTCTTCTCATTGGCGAGTATATAATCCACGAACACTGGGCCTGCCCATCCGTAATTGTCCTGAACAGCAAAATTTAAGTCGTCAACTTCTCTGCCATCGATGATAGCAAATATCTCATCCCCTTTTTTGGGAGTGAACGGATCTACTGTTACCTCAAGTAATCGGCCTCTCGTGCCGCCGTCATGCGTCGCGAGTATGCTCGGAGTCTCGGCGGTAGACAACAAGATCGTTCTGATGGATTTTGTCTGATCTATTCCGGTTATGTTACCCCGGCCTTTAGCTCTGCCATTGCCTATCATGTAAAGAATATCGGCAAGAGTTTGAGGATTTTTACACGTTTTGGTGTCATCAACAAATAGCGGGATTCCATTTAGTAGCGAAGCTGTTCTTTCGAAGAAGACACGCGTTCCGCTCCAAGAGTGTATTAAACTGTCTTGAGTTTTATCGTCATCACCCTCGCTGCTGTTCTCGTTCGGGTTACCCCAAACGCTTACCGCAATTCTCAGGCCTGTTGTTTTTCCCCTGGAAGTCCTTCCCGCAAGCTCATATGTAAAACCATTGATGTTAAGAATCTTTAGCAGCGGCGTTCCCAGAGCCGCATACAGCGCGCCCATGATTGCTGGAAAGTGTCGGACTTTTTCGATAACATTTTTCCATTCTTCAAATGTACCCTTTTTCCCGAAGCTATCAACGAATTGCATTTCACCTTTATTATCTGAGAAGAATGCAACATCACAATTACCATGAGGTTCTTCACCGATTAAGAATCCGTCTTTGCCCTGCCAGCCGATAAAATTAGTTGTTTTCTCGCATGGAAGGATATCACGATTGAGGGAGACGAACGCATCCAAAAACTCTATGATATCGGCGGCGTTGTTCGAGGTGGCAGGTAGGCCTAACTCTCTTAATTCCACAATCTTTCGGGCG
>JAAYBH010000074.1 GCA_012718935.1 Clostridiales bacterium | reverse complement strand
CTGGGCGACACCGTCCAGACGCTCACCATGAGCCAGGACAAGGCGTTCACCTTTTCCATCGACCACGGGAACGCCGAGGACCAGTTCAATATCAAGCACTGCAACGAGCAGCTCAAGTCCAACTGGGACGAGGTGTGTACGCCGGCCATCGACATCTACCGCCTCGGCAGATGGGCAAACGGCGCCGGCCTCGGCCTTGTAAGCGGCACCGCCCTCACCAGTGCCACAGTCATGCGCGCCATCATGGCTGGCGGCGCCGCCATGAACAACAAGCTGGCGCCGAAGAAGAACCGCGTGCTGTTCATCGCCGAGTCCGTCTACATCGAGACAAAGCTCTCCGGTGAAATCATCGGTATCGATAAGCTGGGAGAGGAGTCGGTCAAAAACGGCGTCGTCGGGCGCATCGACGGCACGGACATCGTGCCCGTCGCCGACAGCTTTCTGCCGGCCGGCATCAGCTTCATCATCAAATACAGGGACGCCACCGTCGACCCCATGAAGCTCAAGACGCTCCGTGTCCAGAAAAATCCGCTGGGCTATGACGCCGATGTGGGCGAATGCCGCTTTTATCACGATTCCTTCGTTCTGGACGCCAAAATGAATGGCATCTACGTCCATGCCCAGAGCGGTATGCTGCCCGTCCCGACGCTGACAGGCACATCGTCAGTCACCATCGCCTGCGCCGGCTCCACGGCCATCCGGTACACCCTCGACGGGTCGAACCCGAAAACCAGCCCCACGGCGCTCACCTATTCCGGAGCCGTCGCCGTCAGCGCCGGCCAGACGCTCCGCGCCTGCGGTACCGGCGCGGGTGTCGTCAATTCCCCCGTCGCGGAGTATACGAGGCCGGCGTAGGGAGTGTGACATATGGCGACGACGGTGCAGGAGGTTTTTGACATGGCGATGGCGCTGACGGACAACTGCGCCGGCGATACAGCTGATTACAAGGTGCGGGCGGTCCCGATCATCAACATGCTGTCTGTGGAGCTATATCAGTTCTGCGCGCATAGAAACATCTCGGCGGGGGAGAGGCCGCTGCCGGTCTTTGTCACCAAGACGGATGACGAGGTGGATCTCGACGACGGGCTGGCGAGGGGCGCGCTGCCCTGCGGGCTGGCCGCCGGGCTGCTGGCGGAGGAAAACCCTGCAATGGCAGCTTATCACGCCCAGCGGTACGATGCGTGCCTGAAGCTATTGCGCAACGCACCGCGGGAATTCGAGGCGATCACGGATGTCTACGGGGAAAAGCTCGGAAGCTAAAGCCTTCCCCCAGGGGAAGCCTTGGTACGACTGAATAATATAATGAATTATGATTCAATATATTCGGGCCTCTAACAAAAGACGGGAAAAAGCAGGAGAACCGTCCCCCTGCTTTTCGAGGTGAGACATATGTCAGACAGAATTTACAAAATCGAGGAATGGCTTGGCGTCAATGAAAATCCGGAGGGGGATACCGGGCTTCGGCTGGGTGAGGCGGCGGTACTGTCAAATTTCAAAATCACAAATAATAACAAGCTGCAGAAGCGGCCCGGCACGCGGAACATCGCGAATCTCCTGTTTAATTACGGCGTGGAGGCCGACGGGGAGGCGACGGTGCTGCTGACGGAGACCGTCACGTCTACGGCATCTTTCGAAATCTATCCGCTTATAGATATCACCGACGGCGGCCTGCTTTTCACGACGGGAACGCCGGCGGCGGTGACTTACGGCAATGTGGCCGGCCATGCGGGCGAGTACTACCGGGACGGCAACGGCGTCGTCTACCGGCTGGGGGGCTGTGTCTATGATTCCGGCATCGTCGGCAGCGTGCAGCAGTACAGGTGGAACAGGTGGAGCTGCGTCGTCGCCTCCGTTCCTCAATACAGCTACAACACATATGTCGTCGATTCCGGCTACCTGACGACAGGCAGTCTGTCCGGCTTCAGCTGGGGCTATATGGCGGGCGCCGCGGCGACGGTCGGCGGAGCGCAGCTCACCGTCAGCGCCTCCAACCCCGGAACGGCTTATACGGCGAACGGGGATTCCCTTGTTTCAATGACATATGACGCCGGCGGGAGCTATGTGATCAGGCAGACAGATTACGCGGGCATATATTATGTCACCTCCTATTCGAAGGGCCAGATCTCCTGCGGCTATGCCGTCGGCCCGGAGGATGCATATCCGGACAATTCCTGGCAGTCCGACGGCGGGACGCTCTACTGGTATGACGGAAAGGTCATGAATTCGACGTATACCTGGGAATTCTACCGCCTCTCCATCACCGCCGAGTCCGGGCCGAGCCCGGTGCGGGGGATATGGTCCGGGCGGATCGGGACGGCGGATGTGATCTGCGCCGCGTGCGACGGCAGGCTGTGGCAACTGTCGGAGACTGGCGGGGAATGGACAAAAGCCTTCGTCGGGTATTTGAATACGGACCGAAGGATCCATTTCTTCGGGTTTGACTCCAGGCTCTATATGCTCAGCGGCTCCGAGTACAAGGTCTGGGACGGGACGGTGCTCCATGAGGTGGAGGGCTACCGGCCCCTTGTCAGAACAGGGGTCCCGCCCGCCGGCGGCGG
>JAAYBH010000522.1 GCA_012718935.1 Clostridiales bacterium | reverse complement strand
GTGGGTTGACGAAGTCAACGCGGCAGGCGGTATCAGGGTTAAAGAATACGGCAACCGTAAGCTGACTATTGATTTGACTATTTACGATGACACCTCAGATGTGGGCGTCATGACGGATCTTCTGATTAAAACCATGACTCAGGACAAGCCGGACTTCGTACTGTCACCCTGCTCGACGGCAAGCCTTCAGGCTGCGGCGCCCATATTCGACCAATACGGGTATCTGATGCTCGGCGCTGAAGGCGGCGGGACCGATACAAGGCCGTTATATGATCAGTACGAGGACATATTCTTTACAACATCCTTCTCTGTACATCAGATTCCGAAAATGGCGGAAGTCTTTAACGAGCTTAGCATAAAGAAAGTATTTATTACCTACATGCAGGATGCCCACGGCCTTGAGTACCTGCAAAGCACAGAGGAAGAATTCCCCAAATACGGAATTGAGTTTGAAGCGATAGCTGCTCCCTGGGACTTTGCAGATATGACTCCGATTATTACGCAGGCAATGGATTCCGGCGCGGATGCTTTCGTCGCATACTGTTACCCCCCCTGGAATGCAAGCCTGATCAGCACGGCCATTTCAATGGGCTACAACCCGAACGCGTTTCTGGCCGGACCCGGCGGCAGCCAGCAGTCTTTCTATGACGAAGCAGGCGGCCCGGCTATTAACGGCTTGATGT
This sequence comes from Clostridiales bacterium, assembly GCA_012718935.1. Taxonomy (GTDB): domain Bacteria; phylum Bacillota; class Clostridia; order Oscillospirales; family Oscillospiraceae; genus Sporobacter. The sequence goes on along the minus strand of JAAYBH010000522.1, from coordinate 1,123 downwards.
TTGAAGGCGCGTGGTCGGTCAACAGCGGGCCCGCTTATGCCGACTTTGCCAAAAGGATTGCAGAATACTATAAGGATGACCCCAACTGGGGACCGGAGTGGTGGGGTTCTGCCGGATACTGGGGCGCGATGGAGATGCTCCAGATTGCCATTGAAGAGACCGGAACCCTTGATAACGCTGTTGTTGCAGATTATCTGCACAATACCGTGATTGAAACCTCGCTTGGCCCGATGCAGTTTGAAAATCATGAGCTGACTATTGATTCCTGGGCCGGGATGATTGGCCAGTATATTAACGGTGTTCCCGAGGTTATTGATGTGGGCGCGAAGAGGACGGCCGAACCCCTTTATCCGAAGCCTGCCTGGCCTGCCAAATAAAAAGAAGAAGACACAGCTTTAGCATAATTGTAAGTGAAAGAGCAGGCTGTCTGAGCCTATTGCAGGGTGTTGGACGGCCTGCCTTTCTTAAAAGCATCCCGACTTATGAAGATAGGAGCTTTTGCAGCATGTCAACCGTAGTTAACATCATAATCTATGGCATCATTATGGGCGGGGTATACGGGCTGATTGCCATGGGACTGACATTACAGTACGGAGTAGGAAAGATACTCAACGTTTCGCACGGAGAGTTTTTAATGCTCTCGGCCATGACGTCGTGCGTACTGGTAGAAGCGGGGCTTCATCCGCTTCTGGCGTTTGTCATCTGTCTTCCCGCTGCTTTCATTGTCGGATTCATTCTCAATATAACGTTTTACAGGTGGCTGAGGATTTTTTCGAAAAATGAGGCGGCTTTTGAGTCCAACGCGATGCTCATGTCGTTCGGGCTATATTTTATTTTAGCCAACATCGGTTTGAAGATATGGGGCACTTTGTCCAAGAGTTATCAGTTTTTCAGTTACCCGGTCAAGATTTTTGGAGCAACCATCATCGTTAACAGGCTGATAAGCTTTGGAATCGCCATAATTTTTATCGTAGCATTTTTCATTTTCCTCAACAAAACAAGAATGGGCAAATCAATCAGAGCGACAATCCAGAGCACTGCGGCGGCGGCCATGATGGGAGTCAGGATAAACAAGACAATGGCAATCTGTTTTGGTACGGGCGGGCTTCTGGCCGCGGCAGCC
>JAAYBH010000073.1 GCA_012718935.1 Clostridiales bacterium | reverse complement strand
CCGCTCAAGCTCTGCGAAATCCGTGGATGGCGGCAGTGCGCCGAAAACGACTCCCGCTGTTTTTGTTCCTTCGCTGTTCAGCGGCAACGCCATAGGCTCCCATGGCAGGAGCGATTCAATGACGGAATATTCCCTTGCCTCCAAAGCGGCAAGGCGCCTGAGCCGGCTGTCGCAATCGGCAAGCTTTTCTGCCAGCTCCAGGCATTCGTTCAATGTATCTTCACGCAGAAAATCCTGAACATGAACGTCGGACCGTGGCGCGAACAGTGACGTTTTGAAGGGGGCATAATGTTTGATCACATTGATCGCGCCGGCTATTTGCGCGCTGTATCCGCGGTATTTCTCAAGCTCGCTCGTTTCGCGCTTTACAAGAGGCGCCACTTGAGGGTCGCAGAGCAGGGCCTCCGGCTCCGATATCTCCAGACAACCGAGGAGCATCAGCTCCCGCAGCATTTCATCCTTTTGAGAACGGACCGCGGTCAGCGTGATTTTTTTCATTTTGACAATAGACATCAGCCGTTCACAATCCTTTCGACGATGATGCCGGCCGCGTCATTCAGACGGTTTCCTGCCTGACGGCGTATTTCAGCTTGCTTTTCAGCCGTCGCCGCCTGCAGTCCGGCCGCTTTTTCCGCCGCTGCCTTCTCTGCGCTGTCAAGGAGCTTCCTGACTTCCTCCTCGGCACGCATAACCGCTTCAGACACGGCAGCTTGCCCCTTTTTCTCGGCTTCGGCGACAGCGCTTTTCGCTTGTGCCTGAGCGTCAAGTTTCGCCTGCCGGGCAACCTCCTCCGCATCACTGATGCTTCTTATTACCTCAAGAGACATATTTCAACACCCCCTTTTGATTCTTCCGATTCAACGATACACAATATATTGTGAAAAAAATTACCATATCAATAAATATACACTATATAGAAATAGTGTCAATAGAAAAGGTCGATTTTTGAAGAGCGCCGGTGAGCGCACCGCCGGAAAATTGAGTGCATGAACGGGTTGCATGTTCGGCACATTCGAATATAATAGAAATCAACACGTAAAGGGGTGGGAGTATGGGAAATCGGAAAAGACGCTTTGGTGACAGAAAGGACGGCAGGCTGCTCCGTTCGCTTGACCCGTTTTATAAGTTTGCACCGTTTATCATGAAGCATAAAAACGACGCCAACAACAGCTTCGCCGACAGCATCGAGATCACTGAGGTTGACCGCTTCTTAAAGAAGAAAAGGGCGGAGGGTTTCCCGGGAATCGGCATGCTCCATATTTTTCTCGCCTCATACTGCCGCGTCGTCAGTCAGAAGCCTGCTCTCAACCGGTTTGTCGCAGGGCAGAGAATCTATGCGCGCAACAACATCGAAGTCGTTCTGATTGTCAAGAAAACCATGTCGATGGAATCCGGCGAGACGTCGATTAAGGTGAGGCTGGAGCCGGGCGACACCATCTCCGATATCTATTATAAGATAAACGCCGAAGTAGAGAAAATTAAAAACGGACAAGATTCCGAAACGGACAACACGGCGAAAGCGCTCATGAAAATTCCCCGCATCATATTAAAGTTCTGCGTATTTATACTGAATATCCTGGAATATTTCGGTAAATTGCCTCAGTTCCTTGTCGACGTGAGCCCCTTTCACGGCTCCTTGTTTGTCACGGACCTTGGTTCCATCGGTATTCCGCCCGTGTATCACCATCTGTACAACTTCGGCAATATGCCGCTTTTCCTGGCGTTCGGCACCAAGCGGCGGGTGCTGGAGGTCCAGTTGGACGGGTCTGTCGCCGAAAAGAAATACGTCGACTACACCCTCGTTCTTGACGAGCGCATCTGCGACGGCTTCTTTTTCGCCCAGGTTTTCAAGTACTTAAAAAGCTTCATCCGACACCCCCAGCAGCTGGATATTCCCCCCGAGACCATCGTGGAGGACGTGGATTGAGGAAGTCATATATGCGTAGGGGCGGGTTCTAAACCCGCCCCTACGGCGTTTTTCTTCGATTCTCCGTTATTGGTAGCTGTCGTAGATATCGGCTAAAACCTTATAGGCCACCTCGTCCGTGATTTTCACGGGGCAGTGATTGCTCAGGTGGCTCGATACGACATCGGGGACGAAGCTCAGAACATCCTCGCGCTTATAGCCCATTTCCTTCAGTGACTTGACGTTTAATGCCCGCATCATTTCCAGGATCTTGTCAGCGACGAGATTTCCGAGCTGCTCACCCGTTTCGGAGCCTTTCAGCGGGATACCCATCGCGTCGGCGATGACGCGCATTTTTTCCGGTACGGCGGGGGCTGAGATCCTCATAGCGGCGGGGAGGCAGATGCCGCAGCCGTAGCCGTGGGCCGTGTGGAAATGGCCGGACAGCGCGTCGGCCGCGGCGTGGCCCACGTGCGTCAGCGGATTGTTGAACGCGAGCCCCGCCAGATTGGCGGCCAGCATCATCTCGGAACGCGCCTCGATATTATCCGGCTCATTATAAGCTTTTATGAGATATTTTGCGATCTTGCGTATGGCCGCTTCGCCGACAACGTCGCTGTGCGGGTTCCAGTCGAGACTCGTCATCGCCTCCATCGCGTGGGCCAGCGCGTCCAAGCCCGTATGTGCCGTTTCGCGCTTCGGCAGCGACAGCGTCAGCTCCGGATCGACTATGGCGAAATTCGTGTTGACGAAGGCGCTCCACTTGGCTCCTAATTCTGGCCGCGAAATAATGCATACCGCCGTGACCTCGCTGCCGGTCCCGGCCGTCGTCGGGACGAGAATGACCGGCGTTTTCGTGTCATAGTATTCCGGCTTGGCTAGTATGTAGTCTTTGGCTTTTCCGGGGTTTTGCATAAGGATGGCGATCGCCTTCGCCGTATCCATACTGCTGCCGCCGCCGACGCCGATCAGGCAGTCCACGCCTTCGCGCTTGGCCAGGTCACCGCCCGCGTCGACCACGTCAACCGGCGGGTCCGCTATGACGCCGTTGAATACGACAACATCAACACCCGCGTCATTCAGGCTTTTAATCGCCTTATCCGGGATCGGTGTCCCCTCGATGCCCTTATCAATCACACACATGGCTTTTTTACAGCCGAGCTCTTTGACTTTTTCACCGAGAACCGAAATGGCGCCGCACCCGAAAATAATCGCTGCGGAACGAGAAAACTGCTGGTACACAGTGAGCCCTCCTTTATTATAACATCATGAACTCCATGATTAATATGTACATAAAATATTATACGAGCATTTGTTTGCAAAGACAATATGAAAAATTCAATATTTCCCATTTTTCAAAAAACCGCTTGACAACGGCGTTTTTGCGCGTATAATCTGTAATATCATTAAAAGCACAAACTGTCGACTGGGAGCAAGTAACCGTTTTAAAACCGATTCAGAGAGCCGCCGAGGGTGGGATGGCGGCACGGGAGAAATGGCGAATGGGCCCGGGAGGGTGAACTGAAAGCAGCACTACAAGCGTATGCGGTATGTTGCGATTAGGGGAGACGGAGAGAGGCGCTTCGTTACAAAATGCCGGCACATTATATGTGTGCGATGAGAGGGCGTCACAGACGTCAAGCCGGGTGGTACCGCAGGAGTGAAGGCTCTTGTCCCTGCAAAGAATAGCAGAGACAGGGGCATTTTTTGTTGCTCTTTATCGCATGGATTGCCTTTCTGTCTCAGGTGAAGAATTCACATGAATGAAAGGAGAAGCGACATGTCAGACAAAAAAATCCCGTACAAGATTTATCTTACCGAAGAGGAAATACCAAAGGCCTGGTACAACGTCCGTGCGGACATGAAAACCGACCACCGGCCGATGCTGCATCCCGGAACACTGCAGCCTGTCACAGAAGTGGACCTGACGCCTGTTTTCTGCGACGAGCTGGTGAAGCAGGAGCTCAACAACACGGACCGTTTTATTGCGATTCCGAAGGAAATCAGGGATTTCTATAAAATGTACCGCCCGTCGCCCCTTGTTCGTGCTTACTGCCTTGAGAAGGAGCTGGATACCCCTGCGAAGATTTACTACAAATATGAGGGCGGCAATACCTCCGGCAGTCACAAGCTGAACTCCGCCATCGCCCAGGCTTATTATGCCAAGAAGCAAGGCCTCAAAGGTGTGACGACAGAGACGGGCGCCGGACAGTGGGGGACTGCTCTGTCCATGGCCTGCGGCTATTTCGGCCTCGACTGCAAGGTCTACATGGTGAAGGTCTCCTATCAGCAGAAGCCCTACCGGAAAGCCGTCATGGAGACCTACGGCGCGACGATTATCCCCTCGCCGT
>JAAYBH010000009.1 GCA_012718935.1 Clostridiales bacterium | reverse complement strand
GAGGTATAACATGAAGCTTTCTTTTTTTGGCGCCAACAGGGAAGTGACGGGCAGCTGCCACGGCGTTGAGGTGAACGGCAAGAGAATTCTCGTGGACTGCGGTTTGCTGCAGGGCAGCGAGCACGCCTATGGGCAGGATTTTCCGTTTAATCCGGCCGACATCGATTATGTGGTCATAACCCACGCCCATATCGACCATTCGGGACGGTTGCCGCTGCTCGTCAAGCAGGGGTATAAAAACAAGATATATGCCACGGGCGCGACTGTTGAGCTGCTGGAGATCATGCTGCGCGACAGCGCGTATATTCAGGAGACTGAAGCCGGGTGGAAATCAAGAAAGGGCAAGCGCGCCGGCGGCAAGGAAATCGAACCGCTGTATAAGATAGCCGACGCGGAAGCGGTGCTCCGTTATTGCGTACCGTGCGCATATAACGAAGAAATCACCGTCGACGAAGGGCTGAAGATCCGCTTTACAGACGCCGGGCATCTGCTGGGCTCGGCGTTTGTGGAAATGTGGCTGACGGAAGGCGGCATCACAAAAAAGGTCGTCTACTCCGGAGACATCGGCAATACCGGCCAGCCCATCATACGCGACCCGCAGTATGTAAGAGAAGCGGACGTTGCCATCATGGAATCCACCTACGGTGACAGGAACCACGAGGTCCCCGCCGACTATACCGAGGATCTGGCAAAGATTATCGATAAAACGCTGGGGGAGGGCGGCAACGTCATCATCCCGTCGTTTGCCATCGGCAGGACCCAGGAGCTGCTGTATTTTTTCCGCGAGATGAAGGAGCGGGAACTCGTCAAAAGCGTGCCGGATTTCTCCGTCTACGTGGACAGCCCCCTGGCCAACGCGGCGACGCGCATCTACGGCGGCAGACTGGAAGGCTATCTTGACGATGAGACGATCGCCGTCATCAGGGCGGGAAGGGATTACTTGAGCTTTGACGATCTCCGGATATCCGAGACCTCCGACGACTCCAAGGCCATCAACTTTGACACAAAACCGAAGGTCATCATCTCCTCCAGCGGCATGTGCGATGCCGGGCGCATTCGTCACCACCTGAAGCATAACCTCTGGCGTCCGGAGTGTGCCGTCGTCTTCGTCGGTTTCCAGGCCAAAGGGACACTCGGTCGGATTCTTGTGGACCGGGCCGCTGAAAAGGTTATGCTCTTTGGTGAGGAGATCGCCGTCAAATGCAATATTTACAGCTTCCGCGGCATGAGCGCCCACGCCGACAGAGCCGGGCTCTTAAAATGGGTCCGGTCGTTTGAACCGAAGCCTGAAAAGGTCTTTGTTGTTCACGGCGAGGAGGACGTCTGCGAGCTCTTTGCGCAAACGCTGAACGATGAGGGAATTCCGGCCATCGCACCTAAATTTACTGCCGTGTATGACCTGCTGACGGGGACGCTTGTTTTCGAGGGCATTGAGGAGAGAGTCCCCGAGGAACGCCGCCAGGGGGATAGAAGGCAGTCAGACGGTAAAAGACGCGAATCGCCAGTCTACCAGCGCCTTGTCAACGCCGGCACCCGTCTTCTGAACGTCATTGCCCATAACTACGGCGGTTCCAACAAGGACCTGAACGCATTTGCCGACCAGATCATCAGCCTGGCAAACAAGTGGGATAGGTAGTAAAGCTGCACGGGAGATTGAACCACTATATCGCAAGATATAGTGGTTTTTCATAAATATCGGTTCCATTTCCACAATTATTATGTTATAATCAGGCTGGTAATAATAACATGACAACGATGCGGCGGAAGGGAATGAATACAGTTGCCTGTTTTGACGATTTCACGCCAGATGTGCAGCTTTGGAGACGATATCGCCGAGGCGCTGTCGCGACGTCTCGGTTGGGAGCTCATCACGAGAGCCGATTTGTTTGACAGGCTTCCGGGCCTTGTTTTAAGTTCTTATGACAGGCACATGCTGACCGAAAGCGCGAAATATTTCTTAAATCCCTACAGAGACGAAGGAACATTTCTTGACAGGCTGACAAAAGAGCTATTCGCATATACGGAGGACAACCCTGCCGTTCTCGTCGGGTTCGGCGCTCAGATGATTTATGCCGGACGAAAAGACGCGCTCAATATCCGGATTATCGCAGAGAAGAGCGCCCGGATCATGCGGGCAAGGAAGCAGTTCCGTGTGACAGACGCGGAAGCAGAAAAAATCCTGGATACGGCGGACAGGAAACATCGAAAGTTCGTATCCACCGTATTCGGCGCAGATTTGGCAGATCCGCTGTTATATCATCAGATACTGAACACTTCCTCAATGTCGGTAGACGAGAGCGCCGCCACCGCCGCAGCCCTCATCCGTCAAAGGGAGCTGGAATGGGAGCTGGAACGGAAGGCGGATCAAATGGAGATCATCGATCATTCTTCCCTCAGACCGGTTTTGAAAAACCAGTCCGAGGAGGAATTCGCAAAAATCCTCGACATGTACCAGATCGACTGGAAGTATGAACCGAAGACATTCCCGATCCAGTGGGATGCTGAGGGGAATGTGACAGCGGCCTTCAGTCCTGATTTTTATCTGACAAAGTTCGATACCTATATCGAGCTCACCACAATGGACCAGAGATATGTGACGCAAAAAAACAAAAAGGTCAAAAAGGTCCGGGAGCTCTACCCGGGTACAAAAATAAAGGTTGTTTACAAAAAGGATTTCTATTCTCTCGTCGAACGGTTTAACCTGAACAGTGGGGCGTCATAAATGGAGGAAAGGGACTATAAAAATATTCTGTACAGCGAGGATGACCTGAAAAGGCGTATTGAGGAACTGGGCCGGCAGATCACGGAAGATTACGCCGGCAAGGACCTCATCCTCGTCGGCGTTTTAAAGGGTTCTTTATTTTTCATGACGGATCTGGCCCGTGCTATCCGGCTGCCGCTGCAGCTTGATCTTATTTCCGTCGGCGTTTATCCGAATACCACAGGCCGAACCGGCGTCGTGCGCGTAACGAAGGATCTGGATTTTGATATTGACGGCAAGCATGTGCTGATCATCGAGGACATCATCCGTTCGGGCTTGACGACAGGCTATCTGCTGCAGAACCTTGAGACAAGAGGCGCGGCCAGTATTGGGATATGCACGCTTTTATTAAGCCCGGGTGAGCAGCTGATCAGCATCCCGGTGCAATATGTCGGTTTCGAGGTCTCCAGGACGAGGCTTCTGGGTTACGGTCTGGATGTGGATGAGAAAGGCCGCAATCTCCCTTTTATCGTCGAAATAAATTAGACGGGGATGAATCTACCCCCGTCAGCTATATTCATAAAAATAAGCTCCAGCGAACCTTCTGCAGATATATCCTTGCAGCAGCCCTTTGTGCAAAAGCGTTCGAATCAAACTTCCGGTCTCCTGTTCCCTGATCGACAGCATCCAGTTTTTAATCCAGATATCAATCGCCACGGAAAAATCGCCCATCCGAGAAATCCACAGCCGGCATCACTTTCGTGTCACTGGTCTGTACCTTTGCGCTCCACATTTGCATGTGGCGGCTTTCTGCTCCGACATATTCTCTTCGGTATTCCCTGGAGCTCACTTTTACTATACTGTACGAATAAATAAAAATCAAAAGCCGTTTAAACGAAAATTTGTCCATTATTGCCGGAGAGCTCTGATTCTCTCCCGCTATCTCACGCAAGCGCTCATTTTCAAAAATTTAGATGAAATGATGTAATAATATACCATAATCGACAATAAAAGGAGCAATTTGTTGACATAATTTTTAATTATTTGACACCGTTATGCATGGATAGATTATGAGAGATTCACCTAATTGATAAGCAAAGAATGCCAATGTTCGTGGAATTAATAATTTTTCTCCCATTATTTTAAGCATAAAATAATAACCGGACGAGGATACTTGATGATCTTAGTACATAGTATCCTCGCAGATAAGGAGTCGTATCAATATGGATATTGAGCGGATCAGAGAGCTCATTGCACAGATGACGCTGGAGGAGAAAGCGGGGCTTTGCTCCGGCGCGGACTTCTGGCACACAAAGACGGTCGAACGCCTCGGTATACCTCCGATGCTGGTTTCGGACGGCCCTCACGGCTTGCGTAAGCAGGCGGAGGAGGGCGACCATCTGGGTATCCATGACAGCATCAAGGCGGTCTGCTTCCCGGCCGGCTGCGCGCTGGCCGCCTCCTTTGACAGGGAACTGCTCCGAGCGGTCGGAGAAGCCTTGGGTAACGAATGCCAGGCGGAGAGTGTCGGGGTTCTCCTGGGGCCGGCGATCAATATCAAGCGCAGTCCGCTCTGCGGACGGAATTTTGAGTATTATTCGGAAGATCCAATGCTGGCCGGCGAATTGGCGTCAGCCTTTATAAAGGGTGTTCAGAGCAAAAACGTCGGCACGAGCGTCAAGCACTATCTGGCCAACAATCAGGAGACGCGGCGGATGTCCGTTTCGGTTGAAGCCGACGAGCGAACCCTGCGGGAAATCTATCTGGCGGCCTTTGAAACGCCCATAACCGCCGCAAAGCCCTGGACCGTCATGTGCTCTTATAATAAGGTCAACGGCGAATATGTGGCGGAGAGCAAAAAGTATCTTACCGACGTTCTACGCGGTGAATGGGGGTATGAAGGCTTTGTCGTGAGCGACTGGGGCGCCGTGAACGACCGTGTCAGGGACCTCAAAGCCGGTCTGGAGCTGGAGATGCCTTTTTCCGGCGGCGCGAGTGACCGGGAAATCGTTGATGCGGTGAAGAACGGTACCCTCGACGAAGCCGAGCTCGACGAGGCTGCGGCGCGTATGCTCACGATCATTTACCGGTTTTCAGGGAACCGGGATGCATCTGCCGTTTTCGACAGGGAGGCCGACCACGTACTGGCTCGGGAAGCCGCCGCCGAAACGTCCGTGCTTCTCAAAAACGAGGGTATCCTGCCGCTGCAGGCAGGTCAAAAGGTCGCTTTTATCGGCCAGTACGCCGCCGAGCCCAGATATCAGGGGGGTGGTAGCTCGCATATCAACGCTTACAGGATCACATCGGCGCAGGACGCGGCGCCCGCCGGTGTCATTCATGTCCGGGGCTTCGAGGACAAGGAGGACACGCTGGACCCGGCGCTGCTCCGAGAAGCGCTGAAAGCCGCCGCAGCGGCTGAGGTGGCCGTCGTCTTTGCCGGACTGCCCGACGCCTGGGAGTCCGAGGGCTTTGACAGGCCCCATATGCGTATGCCCGCATCCCAGAATGAACTGATCATGAAAATAGCCGAGGTTCAGCCAAATACTGTTGTCGTGCTGCACAACGGCGCACCTGTTGAAATGCCGTGGCTTGAAAACGTCAAAGGGCTTCTGGAGGTCTATCTGGCCGGCGAGGCTGTCGGCGGCGCGACGGTAGACCTACTTTACGGAAAAGCCAATCCGAGCGGCAGACTCCCGGAGAGCTTTCCGAAAAAGCTGGAGGACAATCCATCCTATCTCAATTTCCCGGGGGAGGGCGATTCGGTTTTCTACCGTGAGGGTGTTTTCGTCGGATACCGGTATTATGATAAAAAGAAGATGGAGGTCCTTTTCCCCTTTGGCTTTGGTCTGAGTTATACGACCTTTGACTATTCCAATCTCCGGCTCAGCGCGTCTCATATCAAGGATACGGAGAGTCTGACCGTTACAGTGGACGTGACGAATAAGGGGTCCGTACCCGGCAGGGAGGTCGTGCAGCTCTATGTGGCGGATAAGGAAAGTACGGTGATTCGTCCCGCTAAGGAGCTGCGCGGCTTTGAAAAAGTCCTGCTGCAGCCAGGTGAAACAAAAACGGTTTGTTTTCGTCTGAACAAAAGAGCGTTTGCATATTACAACAGTGAAATCGGCGATTGGCATGTGGAGACCGGAGACTTTGATATTATCATTGCAAAGTCCGCCGCCGAACTGGTCCTGACAGGGACGGTCCATGTCGAATCGACCGTCCGGCTGCCCCGCCTCTATACAGCGGATTCCATTTTCCTTGATATTAAGAAGGACGAAAAAGCACTGGCGCTTGTGAAGCCGCTGCTCGACAGGTCGATGTTCGGCGGCGAAGCGCGCAGCGAGACCGAAGCGTCGGCGATCACCCCTGAAATGCTGGCCGCCATGCTGGACTATATGCCGCTGCGCAGCCTGTTGAGCTTCGGCGGCGCGACGCCTGACGGCCTTGAACAGCTCCTGGGGCAAATGAACAACCCGT